>NZ_VMML01000058.1:0-22718 GCF_013277175.1 Streptococcus sp. 3167
AAGTGATAAAGTCGGGAGTATACCATTTTTTTAAGACATAGTCTTTTATTGGTGAGAGTTATTTATATCAAGGAGTGATTAGAAATAAATTAAAATAATTATTTTTGTTAAGAGGGGCTCTATTCTAGTTTCATGGAAATGATTTTACTAAAGGTTTGTATGCTTTGTCTACAAACATGCTACCTCTATCTATTTTCGGATAAATAGTTGTCTATTATTATTTTTATGCTAATAGTAAAATCTAAATGGTAGCCTACGATTTTTTAGAAAGAAAATGGTACAATATTTCTAAGAGAAAATACAATGGGAGGGAAAATGAGGTTATTACCTATAAGAAAAATATCACGTCAGTCTAAAAGGTTAGCACTTTTTTTGACGTTTTGTGCTGGATATGTGGATGCTTACACTTTTATTGTTCGCGGGAATACCCTTGTAGCTGGACAAACTGGAAATGTTGTCTTTCTTTCGGTAGAGCTAATACAGAATAATGTTTCGGATGTTAGGGATAAGCTTTTAACCTTAATAGCGTTTATGCTGGGAGTTTTTTTACTAACCATTTATAGGGAAAAATTGAGAATTGTGAAAAAGCCAATTCTGTCACTGATTCCTTTGGTAATCTTATCAATCATTATTGGTTTTGTGCCACAAACTGTAGATAATATCTATCTAGTGCCGCCCTTGGCCTTCTGTATGGGACTGGTGACAACTGCCTTTGGTGAGGTTTCGGGTATTGCTTATAATAATGCCTTTATGACAGGGAATATCAAACGAACAATGCTAGCTTTTGGAAATTATTTCCGAACTAAGCACACTCCTTTTTTGCGTGAAGGGTTCATATTTGTTAGCCTGCTTAGTAGTTTTATCCTTGGCGTTGTCTTTTCAGCCTATTTGACGATTTTCTATCATGAAAAGACCATTCTTGGTGTTCCTATTATGATGAGCATTTTTTATATCAGCATGCTTTTTGCCTCGTGGCGGAAAAAAGTAAAAGAAAAAGCTTGATTTTAGGTGTTATTACTTGTAAGAAAATAGGAGATATGCTATACTTAGAGAGTTGACTATGCACAATCCTGTGCAACCGCACGAACATCGTTGCTCGTCGTAGAACAAATTTAAACTTTGTTCTACATAGAGCTCTTCTTTTAAGTGGTTCGTCCCACGATGCTAGGCGAGTCTTCACAAAAAGTCGGGGAAACCCATAAAAATCATAGGAGGTGCATAATGAGCACATACGCAATTATCAAAACTGGCGGAAAACAAGTTAAAGTTGAAGTTGGTCAAGCAGTTTACGTTGAAAAATTGAACGTTGAAGCTGGTCAAGAAGTTACTTTTAACGAAGTTGTTCTTGTTGGTGGTGAAAACACTGTTGTCGGAACTCCACTTGTTGCTGGAGCTACTGTGGTTGGAACTGTTGAAAAACAAGGAAAACAAAAGAAAGTGGTTACTTACAAGTACAAACCTAAAAAAGGTAGCCACCGTAAACAAGGTCACCGTCAACCATATACTAAAGTTGTCATCAACGCAATCAACGCTTAATTTTAAGGAGAACACATGATACAAGCAGTCTTTGAGAGAGCCGAAGATGGCGAGCTGAGGAATGCGGAAATTACTGGACACGCCGAGAGTGGCGAATGCGGCTTAGATGTCGTGTGTGCATCGGTTTCTACGCTTGCCATTAACTTTATCAATTCTATTGAGAAATTTGCAGGCTATGAACCAATCCTAGAATTAAACGAAGATGAAGGTGGTTATCTGATGGTTGAAATTCCAAAAGATCTTCCTTCACACCAGAGAGAAATGACCCAGTTATTCTTTGAATCATTTTTCTTAGGTATGGCAAACTTATCGGAGAACTCGTCTGAGTTCGTCCAAACCAGAGTTATCACAGAAAACTAACACGGAGGAAAACATTATGTTAAAAATGACTCTTAACAACTTGCAACTTTTCGCCCACAAAAAAGGTGGAGGTTCTACATCAAACGGACGTGATTCACAAGCAAAACGTCTTGGAGCTAAAGCAGCTGACGGACAAACTGTAACAGGTGGATCAATCCTTTACCGTCAACGTGGTACACACATCTATCCAGGTGTAAACGTTGGTCGTGGCGGAGACGATACTTTGTTCGCTAAAGTTGAAGGCGTAGTACGCTTTGAACGTAAAGGACGCGATAAAAAACAAGTTTCTGTTTACCCAATCGCTAAATAAAAAGGTTCAGTGAACCTTTTTATCCCTCGCCTTGAACTGTAAAGGCGAGGAAGCTAGAAGTAGCATTAAATAAGGCTTTCCGAGTTTTCGGAGAGCCTGTTTTTTGTTTGGTACCCATACTTTTTAATATAGTAAAATGAAATAAGAACTGGTATCTGGTTTCAAATATTGGCTTGTCATCCCTTCACTTGTCTGAATGGCTTGAGCCGTTCCTTCTGATAAGGAAAAAGATATTCTTTAGCGAGAATCCAAGATAACAGATGGAGAGAAAAATAACCCAGTCTGAAGCACATTAGATGGGAGTTGTTGGAAAGCAGTCATCTAGTTTTTCTTTGCTGCTTTGGCTTTTTCTTTGTCATCAGGGAAAGTGACTTGCTTCAAATCAGGGAGTTTAGGAAATTCTTCAAACATCTTGCCCAAGTTGTCTCATTTTGTAAATTTTACAGCCATAGGTGTACCTCGATTCTAAATTCTACCTTTTCGGCACCAATTAGTAATTTAAAGTTCTCAGGAGTTAGTTGCATTGCTTTTTCATACATAAGCATAGTATGACACTTTATGGTTACCGAACAAGTCTAATCACTCCTTTCAAACTTTTGAAGATGTCCTACAAGTTTTTGAGAAGAATATTGCAAAGTTCATAGTTAAGCAACGATAGAGTGAAGTGCTTTTTGAAAACAGCTACACTTCAGGTGAAAAAAACGACATTTCAGATTTTCTGTTCCAGAAATAGCTATCGCTATGATATAATTATTTTATGATTATTACTATTCCTATAAAAAACCAAAAAGATATTGGCACACCATCTGATTCAGTCGTTGTTCTCGGCTATTTTGATGGCATACATAAGGGGCATCAAGAATTATTTCGTGTTGCCAACAAGGCTGCGAGAAAGGATTTATTGCCTATCGTCGTTATGACCTTTAATGAATCTCCAAAGATCGCTTTAGAGCCTTATCATCCAGATTTGTTTTTGCATATTTTGAACCCTGCTGAACGTGAAAGAAAATTAAAGCGCGAAGGTGTAGAAGAATTATATCTCCTTGATTTTAGTAGTCAATTCGCTAGTCTCACGGCAGAAGAATTTTTTGCAACTTATATCAAGGCTATGAATGCCAAAATTATTGTTGCAGGTTTTGATTATACATTTGGTTCTGACAAAAAAACAGCAGAAGATTTAAAGGATTACTTTGATGGAGAAGTTATCATTGTTCCACCTGTAGAAGATGAGAAAGGAAAGATTAGTTCAACTCGTATCCGTCAAGCTATTTTAGATGGAAATGTGAAAGAAGCAGGAAAACTTTTGGGGGCACCGCTTCCATCAAGAGGTATGGTGGTTCATGGTAATGCTCGTGGTCGTACAATTGGTTATCCGACAGCGAATTTAGTGCTTTTAGACCGTACTTATATGCCAGCAGATGGCGTTTATGTCGTTGATGTTGAGATTCAAAGACAGAAGTATCGTGCTATGGCTAGTGTCGGGAAAAATGTGACCTTTGATGGAGAAGAAGCACGTTTTGAAGTCAATATTTTTGATTTTAATCAAGATATTTATGGGGAAACCGTCATGGTTTATTGGCTTGATCGCATTCGAGATATGACCAAATTTGACTCAGTTGACCAATTAGTGGATCAGTTAAAGGCTGATGAAGAAGTAACTCGGAATTGGTCTTAAGAGCTTGAGTAAATAAAACAAAAAAGAGGTTGTCTGTAACCCAAAAGATAGATGATTTAGTCTAACTTTTGAGATCACTACACTACCTCTTTTTATTCTTTTTCAAAGGTGAATCCTTCTCCTAGGATTTCATGGGCTTCTGTAATGGTTATAAAGGCTTGAGGATCGATTCGATGAATCATTTCTTTCATTTTCACAATCTCATTTCTACCGACAATACAGTAGATGATTTTCAAATTTTCTTTACTATAGTAGCCTTGACCAGAAATAAAAGTAACACCTCTTCCGAGGTCATCATTAATTGCCTTAGCAAGTTGGTCAGGACGTTTTGTGATAATCATAAAGCCTTTGCCGGCATATCCTCCTTCACCAATCAAATCAATAACACGAGAAACAATAAAATCAAACAAAAGCGTGTAGGAAACCAATCTCAAATCCTTGAAGATTAGGAGAATGAGCATGAGAATACAAAAATCTAAGATAAAGATCAGTTTTCCTATGGATATATGAGTGTATTTGTTGAGAATACGAGCTAGAATATCAGTTCCGCCAGTTGTACCTCCAGCATTAAAAATAATTCCAAGGCCAATTCCTAATAGGATTCCCGCTATAAGGGCTGTGATTAGTAAATCACCTTGAAGATCAATATGAAGGGGAATATGCTCAAAAAAAGCTAACCAGGCGGACAAAGCTAAGGTTCCTAGTAAACTAGAATAGAGGGATTTGGCTCCAAAAATCTTCCAAGCTAGGATGAAAAGGGGAATATTAATCAGCAGGTTCATGAGGGAAACAGGGATTTTAAAAAGATAAAAGGTGATGAGGGTAATGCCTGTCGCCCCTCCTTCAAAGAGATGATGGGGAACTACAAAATAAGTCAGTCCAAAAGCATAAATAGCAGCACCTAGTAAAATGGTAAAAATGGGGTAAATTTTTTTAATCATAGGACACCTCTTTTCTTATAAGTTGATTATATCAAATTTTACAGAAAATTTGATTGACTCCATTAGGATTTTTAATCTTTTTTTTGATATAATTAGAAGCAAGGAAACCAATCTGAATCCTAAAATAGAAAGATTGATACTATGACAAAAATTAAGATTGTAACCGATTCATCTGTTACTATTGAACCAGAACTAGTAAAGCAATTAGATATTACAATTGTTCCATTATCTGTAATGATTGATAATGTTGTTTATTCTGATGCTGATTTGAAAGAAGAAGGTAAATTTCTTCACTTGATGCAAGAAGCTAAGAATCTTCCGAAAACAAGTCAGCCACCTGTAGGTGTCTTCGCTGAAGTTTTTGAAGACCTATGCAAGGATGGTAGCCAGATTCTTGCTATTCATATGTCCCATGCCCTTTCTGGTACTGTAGAAGCAGCGCGTCAAGGTGCTAGCCTATCTACTGCCGACGTGACTGTTGTTGATAGTTCCTTCACTGACCAAGCCCTGAAATTCCAAGTTGTTGAGGCTGCGAAGTTAGCACAAGAAGGCAAAGACATGGAGACAATTTTATCTCATGTAGAAGAGGTTAAAAACAACACAGAACTTTATATTGGCGTTTCAACTTTGGAAAATCTTGTCAAAGGTGGACGAATTGGCCGTGTAACTGGATTGTTGAGCTCACTTCTCAATATTCGTGTTGTCATGCAAATGAAAGACCATGAATTGCAGCCAATGGTTAAAGGTCGTGGAGCTAAAACTTTTAAAAAATGGTTAGATGAGTTGATAACATCGCTTTCTGAACGTTCTGTAGCAGAGATTGGAATTTCATATTCTGGTAGTGATGATTGGGCAAAAGAGATGAAAGAAAGCTTACAAGCTTATGTTGAAAAGCCAATTTCTGTTTTGGAAACGGGTTCCATTATTCAAACGCACACAGGTGAGAATGCTTGGGCTATTTTGGTACGTTACCACTCCTAAAAAAATAAAGAAAATGGGAAGAAATAGCGTTTTTAACTTGACCTAAAAGGGATTTTAGGATATGATTATATTTGTTAATTAGAAATTATTTGGAGGAATCGTTAACATGGCAAACAAACAAGATTTGATCGCTAAAGTAGCAGAAGCTACAGAATTGACTAAGAAAGACTCAGCAGCAGCAGTTGAAGCTGTATTTGCAGCAGTAGCTGACTATCTTGCAGCTGGTGAAAAAGTTCAATTGATCGGTTTTGGTAACTTTGAAGTTCGTGAGCGTGCAGAACGTAAAGGTCGCAACCCACAAACTGGTAAAGAAATGACAATTGCAGCTTCTAAAGTTCCAGCATTCAAAGCTGGTAAAGCTCTTAAAGACGCTGTTAAATAATCAGCCTTCAAAAAGCCTATTGTATCAAGCTTTCTAACTTGGTCAGTAGGCTTTTTAATTATGAAATCTAGTAATAAATAGAGTTAAAAAGTTGAATGTTCCGAAAATATTGTATATATAGTAGACTGAATCTAAAATAGTACGAAACAATTGCTAAAACATTTATAGAAATTAATTTTACTTTCCCAATCGATTTGTTCTCATCTTATTTCAATTTGCTATACGTACGTATATAATGAAAAGAATTAAATAATAGACTTGTGCGATAACTATTTGAAGCAAGATTAGCTGGTTAGAAAGTCCAACAAGATAGCGAAGGAATCTAACATAAATTTTACATAATTTACTTTATGTTACAAACCCTTCGCTAAAATACTTACCATTATCTTGAATGCCTTAGGGAAACATGCTATACTACTTGTATGATTATTTTACAAGCTAATAAAATTGAACGTTCTTTTGCAGGAGAGGTTCTTTTCGATAATATCAACCTGCAAGTTGATGAACGAGATCGGATTGCCCTTGTTGGGAAAAATGGTGCAGGTAAGTCTACTCTTTTGAAGATTTTAGTTGGAGAAGAGGAGCTAACTAGCGGAGAAATCAATAAGAAAAAAGATATTTCTCTGTCTTACCTAGCCCAAGATAGCCGTTTTGAATCTGAAAACACTATCTACGATGAAATGCTTCATGTCTTTGATGATTTGCGTCGGACTGAGAAACAACTGCGTCAGATGGAGCTGGAGATGGGTGAAAAGTCTGGTGAGGATTTGGATAAACTGATGTCAGATTACGACCGCTTATCTGAGAATTTTCGCCAAGCAGGTGGTTTCACTTATGAAGCTGATATTCGAGCGATTTTGAATGGATTCAAGTTTGACGAGTCTACGTGGCAGATGAAAATAGCTGAACTTTCAGGTGGTCAAAATACTCGTTTGGCTCTAGCTAAAATGCTCCTTGAAAAGCCCAATCTCTTGGTCTTGGACGAGCCAACTAACCACTTGGATATTGAAACCATCGCCTGGCTAGAGAATTACTTGGTAAACTATAGCGGTGCCCTCATTATTGTTAGCCACGACCGTTATTTCTTAGACAAGGTTGCGACAATTACGCTAGATTTGACCAAGCATTCCTTGGATCGCTATGTGGGTAATTACTCTCGTTTTGTCGAGTTGAAGGAGCAAAAGCTAGCTACTGAGGCAAAAAATTATGAAAAGCAACAGAAGGAGATTGCGGCTCTGGAAGACTTTGTCAATCGCAATCTAGTCCGAGCTTCAACGACCAAACGTGCCCAATCTCGACGTAAACAACTGGAAAAAATGGAACGTTTGGATAAACCTGAAGCTGGCAAGAAAGCAGCCAATATGACCTTCCAGTCGGAAAAAAACTCTGGTAATGTTGTATTGACTGTTGAAAATGCGGCTATTGGCTATGACGGGGAAGTCTTGTCACAACCTATCAACCTAGACCTTCGTAAAATGAATGCTGTTGCTATCGTTGGTCCCAATGGTATCGGAAAATCAACCTTTATCAAATCAATCGTGGATCAAATTCCGTTTATCAAGGGAGAAAAGCGCTTTGGCGCTAATGTTGAGGTTGGTTACTATGACCAAACCCAAAGCAAGCTGACACCAAGCAATACTGTACTAGATGAACTCTGGAATGATTTTAAACTGACACCGGAAGTTGAAATCCGTAATCGTCTCGGTGCCTTCCTTTTCTCTGGTGATGATGTTAAAAAATCAGTCGGCATGCTGTCAGGTGGCGAGAAAGCTCGTTTGCTTTTGGCTAAATTGTCTATGGAAAACAACAACTTCTTGATTCTGGATGAACCGACCAACCACTTGGATATTGATAGCAAGGAAGTGTTGGAAAATGCCTTGATTGACTTCGATGGAACTCTTCTCTTCGTCAGCCATGACCGTTACTTTATCAATCGTGTGGCAACTCATGTACTGGAATTGTCTGAGAATGGCTCGACTCTTTACTTGGGAGATTACGATTATTATGTCGATAAAAAGGCTGAAATGGAAGTCGGTCTGACAGAGGAAGCTTCAACCAGCAATCAAGCAAAAGAAGCAAGCCCAGTTAATGACTATCAAGCTCAGAAAGAAAGTCAAAAAGAAGTTCGTAAGCTCATGCGACAAATCGAAAGTCTAGAAGCTGAAATTGAAGAGCTAGAAAGTCAAAGCCAAGCCATTTCTGAACAAATGTTGGAAACAAACGATGCCGACAAACTGATGGAATTGCAGGCTGAGCTGGACAAAATCAGCCATCGTCAGGAAGAAGCTATGCTTGAGTGGGAAGAATTATCAGAGCAGGTGTAAAAATGGAACATCTTGGAAAAGTATTTCGTGAATTTCGAACAAGTGGAAATTATTCTTTAAAGGAAGCAGCAGGCGAGTCCTGTTCAACCTCTCAGTTATCTCGCTTTGAGCTTGGGGAATCTGACCTAGCAGTCTCACGTTTTTTTGAAATTTTGGATAATATTCATGTGACCATTGAAAATTTCATGGACAAGGCTAGGGATTTTCAAAATCATGAACATGTTGCTATGATGGCACAGATTATCCCACTTTACTACTCAAATGATATTGCAGGTTTTCAAAAGCTTCAAGAAGAACAACTTGAAAAGGCTAAGAGTTCGACGACTCCCCTTTATTTTGATCTGAACTGGATTTTGTTACAGGGTCTGATTTGTCAAAGAGATTCGAGTTATGATATGAAGCAGGATGATTTGGATAAGGTAGCAGATTATCTCTTCAAAACAGAAGAATGGACTATGTATGAGTTGATTCTTTTCGGTAACCTCTATAGTTTCTACGATGTGGACTATGTCACTCGGATTGGTAGAGAAGTTATGGAGAGGGAGGAATTTTACCAAGAGATTGGTCGCCATAAGAGATTAGTGTTGATTTTAGCCCTTAATTGTTACCAGCATTGTTTAGAGCATCTTTCTTTTGATAACGCTAGCTATTTTGAGGCTTATACAGAGAAGATTATTGGTAAAGGTATTAAGCTTTATGAGCGTAATATTTTCCATTATTTAAAAGGTTTTGCCTTATATCAAAAAGGAAAGTGTAAAGAAGGTTATAAGCAGATGCAAGAGGCCATGCATATTTTTGATGTGTTAGGTCTTCCAGAGCAAGTAGCCTACTACCAGGAACACTACGAAAAATTTGTCAAAAGTTAATTTTCCCAAATAAGGGAAAAATAAAAAGCTCCTTTCAGTTTTGATACAATAGTTTCAAAATTTGAGAGGAGTTTTTATATGAATCGCTATGCAGTACAGTTGATTAGTCGTGGAGCTGTTAACAAGATAGGGAATATGCTCTATGATTATGGAAATAGTGTCTGGTTGGCTTCCATGGGAACTATGGGACAGACAGTTTTAGGAATGTATCAGATTTCTGAACTCGTCACATCCATTCTCGTCAACCCATTTGGCGGAGTCATTTCAGACCGTTTTTCTCGTCGTAAGATTTTAATGACGACGGACCTTGTTTGTGGGATTCTTTGTCTGGCTATTTCTTTTATAAGAAATGACAGCTGGATGATTGGAGCTTTGATTGTTGCCAATATTGTTCAGGCTATTGCTTTTGCATTTTCTCGTACAGCCAATAAAGCTATCATAACTGAAGTGGTGGAGAAAGATGAGATTGTGATCTATAACTCTCGCTTAGAGCTGGTTTTGCAGATTGTAGGTGTTAGTTCTCCTGTTCTTTCCTTCCTTGTTTTACAGTTTGCAAGTCTCCATATGACGCTACTGCTAGACTCGCTGACTTTTTTCATAGCATTTGTTCTAGTGGCCTTACTTCCAAAAGAAGAACCAATGGTTCAAGATAAGAAACCTTTTACTGGGAAAGATATTTTTGCGGATATCAAGGATGGGTTACACTATATCTGGCATCAGCAAGAAATTTTTTTCCTTTTGCTGGTAGCTTCCAGTGTTAATTTCTTTTTTGCCGCTTTTGAATTTCTCCTTCCCTTTTCGAATCAGCTTTACGGGTCAGAAGGAGCCTATGCAAGTATTTTAACTATGGAGGCTATTGGTTCCATCATTGGGGCTCTTCTAGCTAGTAAAATTAAAGCTAATGTTTATAATCTTTTGATTTTACTGGCTTTGACAGGTGTCGGAGTTTTTATGATGGGATTACCACTTCCAACTTTTCTTTCCTTTTCTGGAAATTTAGTTTGTGAATTGTTTATGACGATTTTTAATATTCACTTTTTTACTCAAGTACAAACCAAGGTTGAGAGCGAATTTCTTGGGAGAGTACTAAGTACAATTTTTACCTTAGCTATTCTATTTATGCCTATTGCAAAAGGATTTATGACAGTCCTGCCAAGTGTACATCTCTCTTCTTTCCTGATAATTGGAAGTGGTGTTATCATCTTGTCTTGTATATCGTTTATTTATGTTCGAACTCATTTTGAAAAATTTATATAAGGTTGCTTGAGTTTTAAAAATAATTCCAAACTAAGTGTTTTTTCCGCCCTTCTCGTTTGTGAGGAGGGCTTGTTTTATGGTAAAATGGTTTTATGAATAAAAGAATGAATGAGTTAGTCGCCTTGCTCAATCGCTATGCGGCTGAGTACTATACCAGCGATAATCCCTCGGTTTCAGACAGTGAGTATGATCGCCTTTACCGAGAGTTGGTTGAGTTAGAAACTGCCTATCCAGATCAAGTGCTAGCAGACAGTCCGACCCATCGTGTTGGTGGCAAGATTTTAGATGGTTTTGAAAAATACAGTCATCAGTATCCTCTTTATAGTTTGCAGGATGCTTTTTCACGTGAGGAGCTTGAAGCTTTTGATGCGCGTGTTCGTAAGGAAGTGGCTTATCCGACCTATATTTGTGAGCTGAAAATCGATGGCTTATCTATCTCGCTGACTTATGAAAAGGGGATTTTAGTTGTTGGTGCAACACGTGGAGACGGTTCTATTGGAGAAAATATCACAGAAAATCTCAAACGTGTTAAGGACATTCCTTTGACTTTGCCAGAAGAACTAGATATCACAGTTCGTGGGGAATGTTATATGCCACGCGCTTCTTTTGACCAGGTCAACCAAGCACGACAAGAAAATGGAGAGCCTGAATTTGCCAATCCTCGTAATGCGGCAGCAGGCACCCTGCGACAGTTGGATACAGCAGTAGTTGCCAAGCGCAATCTTGCTACCTTCCTCTATCAAGAAGCCAGCCCGTCAACTCGTGATAGTCAAGAAAAGGTTTTGAAGCACCTAGAACAACTAGGTTTTGTGGTTAATCCTAAGCGAATTCTGGCTGAAAGCATGGATGAAATCTGGAATTTTATCCAAGAAGTTGGACAAGAACGAGAAAATCTGCCTTACGATATTGATGGAGTGGTAATCAAGGTCAACGACCTAGCAGGCCAAGAAGAACTTGGCTTTACCGTTAAAGCTCCAAAGTGGGCAGTAGCCTACAAGTTCCCAGCTGAAGAAAAAGAAGCTCAACTCTTATCAGTTGATTGGACAGTTGGCCGTACGGGTGTTGTAACCCCAACTGCGAATCTAACACCAGTACAACTAGCTGGTACAACTGTTAGCCGTGCGACTCTGCACAATGTGGATTATATTGCTGAAAAAGATATCCGAAAAGATGATACGGTTATCGTTTATAAGGCTGGAGATATTATCCCTGCCGTTTTACGTGTAGTAGAGTCCAAACGGGTTTCTGAAGAGAAACTGGATATCCCTACAAACTGTCCAAGTTGTAACTCTGACTTGCTGCACTTTGAAGATGAAGTGGCCCTGCGTTGTATCAATCCGCGTTGCCCTGCTCAAATCATGGAAGGCTTGATTCACTTTGCTTCTCGTGATGCTATGAATATTACAGGCCTTGGTCCATCTATTGTTGAGAAACTCTTTGCTGCTAATTTAGTCAAGGATGTGGCGGATATTTATCGTTTGCAAGAAGAAGATTTCCTCCTTTTAGAGGGGATCAAGGAAAAGTCCGCTGCTAAACTGTATCAAGCCATTCAAGCATCTAAGGAAAACTCTGCTGAAAAACTCTTGTTTGGACTAGGGATTCGCCATGTCGGAAGCAAGGCCAGTCAGTTGTTACTTCAACATTTTCATTCAATTGAAAATCTGGCTCAGGCAGATCCAGAGGAAGTGGCTAGTATTGAAAGTTTGGGTGGTGTGATTGCCAAGAGTCTTCAGACTTACTTTGCTACAGAAGGCTCTGAAATTCTCCTCAGAGAATTGAGAGAAGCTGGGGTCAATCTGGACTATAAAGGTCAGACAGTAGTTGCGAATGCGGCCTTGTCAGGCTTGACCGTGGTATTGACTGGAAAATTGGAACGGTTCAAGCGCTCAGAAGCTAAAAGTAAACTCGAAAGTCTGGGTGCCAAGGTAACAGGCAGTGTTTCTAAAAAGACCGACCTCGTTGTGACAGGTGCAGACGCTGGAAGTAAACTTCAAAAAGCACAAGAATTTGGCATCGAAGTTCGAGATGAAGCTTGGCTAGAAAGTTTGTAACAATGACAGAAGAAAGAAAACGTGCGCGTTTAATTTATAACCCAACCTCAGGGCAGGAAATTATCAAGAAAAATATAGCAGAAGTGCTGGATGTTTTGGAAAATATTGGCTATGAAACCAGTGCCTTTCAAACGACTACAGAACCTCTTTCGGCACAAAAAGAAGCTGAGAGAGCAGCCAAAGCTGGTTTTGATTTGATTATTGCTGCAGGTGGTGATGGAACAATTAATGAGGTAGTCAATGGGGTTGCCTCGCTCGATAAGAGACCTCGGCTTGCTATCATCCCAACAGGTACGACTAATGATTATGCGCGTGCCCTAAAAATTCCAATGGGTGATCCTGTTGCGGCTGCTCAGATTATTGCTAAAAATGAGACCATTCATATGGATATTGGACGAGCTTTTGGCGACAAATATTTTATTAATATTGCCGCTGCTGGAACCTTAACCGAATTGACTTACAGTGTTCCAAGTGAAGTCAAGACGCGTCTTGGTTATTTTGCCTATGTTGCTAAAGGCATTGAAATGTTTCCTAAGACCAAGGTTCGTCCAGTGAGAATCACACACGATCAGGGGGTCTTTGAAGGAGAGGTGTCCTTGATTTTTGTTGCCTTGACCAATTCCATTGGAGGTTTTGAGCAGTTAGCGCCTGATACCAAGTTAGACGATGGTAATTTTACTCTGATTTTGGTCAAGACAGACAAGCTATTTGATATGTTGGGCTTATTGATACAGGCCATTAATGGTGGTCAGCATGTCTCAGACGTCAATATCGAATACCTTAAAACTAGCAAACTACGTTTAGAAGTTTTAGATGACCAAGAACCATTTATGCTGAACCTAGATGGGGAATATGGAGGAGATACCCCAGTTGAACTTCAAGTCTGCCATCATCACATCGAATTTTTTGTCAATCGAGACGAGATTAGTCAAGAATTTATTAGTGAAATAGAAACGAATTAAAAAGTAAAAAGGAAAAATAAAAATGTATAACTACCCTATGCGCATTCATTACCATCGCAAGAATGGTGAATACGACACTTGCTCTTTTGTAAAGAGTAAGGATCAACGAATTGATTTACTAACTTACCAAGAAGATTATTTTGGAGCCTTATTTAGCTTTGAACACCCAAGTGCTCATCCCTTAGAAAGCTTGAATTTTGTGGTTCACACAGGCCAAACTAGTAAAGAATATGCTATCCGTTTTAATCACTATCCCCTCTTAACAGAGGTCTGGATTTTGGAAGGCGATGATAGAATTTATTATTCTGAAAATCCTGCAATTGCAAGTCCTTTCTATAAAAATCAAAATCCTTTTGCTTTTGACAAGGCTATCAATAGCGCTAGTTTCGACCACCACTGGGGCTACCAAGGGGAATTGGGTTGCCGTGTAGAGGACAATCAGGCTCGTTTTGCTCTCTGGGCTCCAACAGCGACAGAAGTGCAGGTTGTCGTTTATGAATCAGCTGCTAATGATGCTCCTGTTTGGAAGACCTTTGAGATGGAGAGAGGCAATAGCTACTCTTATAATCACAAGGACAATACAATCGGTGTCTGGAGTTTGGATGTTGAGGAAGATTTGACTGGTAAGGCTTATCAGTATCAAGTCCAATTCCCTCACCACCAAACAGTGACACGCGATCCCTATACCATCGCGACCAGTCCTGATGGCAAACGTTCAGCTATCCTGAGCCATGAAGAAAAGCAAGTTGCAAACTTCGAGGTCAAGCACGGTTCAGAGGCTACTTGGCGCTTGGCAAATCCATGTAAGGCAGTTATTTGTGAAATGCACATTCGTGATTTGACCAAATCACCGACCTCAGGTGTGGATGAACATCTTCGAGGAACTTTCTTAGGTGCTGCACAGACTGGAACAGTTAACCAGTACGGCCAAGCAACTGCTTTTGATTACATCAAGAAGCTGGGCTACAATTATGTTCAGTTGCAACCAATTGCAGACCGTCACAAAGAATACGATGAGGATGGGAATGTAACCTACAACTGGGGTTATGACCCACAAAACTATAACGCGCCAGAAACTAGTTTTTCAACTAATCCAGACGACCCAGCTCAGGTTATTCGTGATTTGAAGACCATGGTTCAAGCTTACCACGATGCGGGTATTGGTGTTATTATGGATGTGGTCTATAACCATACCTTCTCAGTTGTTGATGCACCTTTCCAAACAACTGTCCCTGATTACTATTATCGTATGAATCCAGACGGTACCTTCCAGAATGGAACAGGCGTTGGAAATGAAACAGCCAGTGAACACGAAATGTTCCGCAAGTATATGATTGATTCTCTTCTATACTGGGTTCAGGAATACAATATTGACGGCTTCCGTTTTGACTTAATGGGGATTCATGATGTCAAGACTATGCAGATGATTCGTCAAAGCTTAGATGAAATCGACCCTAACATTATCCTCTATGGAGAAGGTTGGGACATGGGAACAGGTCTTGCACCTTATGATAAGGCTAAGAAAGACAACGCCTACGAAATGCCAAGTATTGGTTTCTTTAATGACAATCAGCGTGATGCTGTCAAAGGTGGAGAAGTTTATGGTGCTATCAAGTCAGGTTTTGTCAGCGGTGCTGCGACAGAGCCAATTCTAGCCAAAGCAATCCTAGGAAGTCGTGAATTAGGAACCTATACACATCCAAATCAGGTGCTTAACTATGTGGAAGCCCATGACAATTACAATCTTCACGATTTATTGGCAACCCTTCATCCAAACCAAAGTTCAGAACAAATCATGCGCAAGGTCGAGACAGCCACAGCTATGAACCTACTCATGCAAGGGATGGCCTTTATGGAAATCGGTCAAGAATTTGGTCGGACCAAACTGGTTGCGACTGGTGAGAATGGTGAGTTGACCCATGATGATAGAGAGCGTGCGATGAATAGCTATAATGCTCCTGACAGTGTGAACCAAGTCAACTGGGATTTGATCAATGAGCGTCAAGACAGTATTGAGTTTATCCGTCAAGTCATCCGATTGAAGACAAAAACTGGTGCCTTTTCTTACTCTAGCTATGATGAAATTTACCATCATGTCTTTGTGCATTCTGCGATTGAACATAGCGGCTGCCTTATCTATGAAGTTCATGGGAAAGAACACCTCTTGGTGGTTGTGAATGCTAAATCAGAACCCTATCAATTTGAAAATGCAGGAAATTTAGCTATGTTGGTAACTAATAGTCGTTCAAAAGAAGATAATGTGTTAGATGATATTAGTCTAGCCGTCTTGAGTGTTTTATAAAGACCATCTATCTCGCTATTCTAACACATCATTGGAAGTGAACGAATAGAAAGAACTTAGCTGATAACTCACTTGTATAGAAAATTTGATAAATATTTTCATCAAACGTGTAAAATCAGGAAATTGTTTTCCTGGTTTTATTTTTTGCTATAAAAAAATAATATTGGTAGCAAAAATACGAACTTTTTGGTATTATAGTAGAGAAAAGAAAGGCGTTTTCACATTTTTTTGAAAAAATATTGCTTTACAATTGAACGAGAAAGTGAACTTTTTGTAGATTTTCAAAATAATTTTAAAGAAGTATAGTAATTTACTTGAATCTTCCCTAAAAAGGTAGTATAATAAATCTATAGAAAACGCTTACAGAGAAAGAGGAGGTATTATGGATAAAAGAGAAGCTTTGCGCACCTTTATGACAGGAGAAAATTTTCACCTTCAGCATTATCTAGGAGCACATAAAGAGCAAGTGAATGGAGAGTATGGCTATACTTTCCGTGTTTGGGCTCCCAATGCTCAGGCTGTCCACTTGGTGGGGGATTTCACCAACTGGATTGAGGGTCAGATTCCAATGGTAAGAAATGACTTTGGGGTCTGGGAAGTCTTTACCAACATGGCTCAAGAAGGGCATATTTACAAATATCATGTCACACGTCAAAATGGTCATCAACTGATGAAAATTGACCCTTTTGCTGTCAGATATGAGGCTCGTCCAGGAACAGGGGCAATCGTAACAGAGCTTCCTGAGAAGAAATGGAGGGATGGACTTTGGCTGGCACGAAGAAAACGTTGGGGCTTTGCTGAACGTCCTGTCAATATCTATGAAGTTCACGCTGGCTCATGGAAAAGAAATCCTGATGGTAGTCCTTATAGTTTTTCCCAGCTCAAGGATGAACTCATTCCTTATCTCGTTGAAATGAACTATACTCATATTGAGTTTATGCCCTTGATGTCCCACCCTTTGGGGTTGAGTTGGGGGTACCAGCTTATGGGTTACTTCGCTTTAGAGCATGCCTATGGTCGTCCTGAAGAGTTTCAAGATTTTGTCGAGGAGTGTCATATCCATAATATTGGGGTTATCGTAGACTGGGTACCTGGTCATTTCACCATTAATGATGATGCCTTAGCCTATTATGATGGGACACCGACTTTTGAATACCAAGACCATAATAAGGCTCATAACTATGGTTGGGGCGCTCTCAATTTTGACCTTGGAAAAAATGAAGTCCAGTCCTTCTTAATTTCTTGTATTAAGCATTGGATCGATGTCTATCATTTGGATGGTATTCGTGTGGATGCTGTTAGCAACATGCTTTATTTGGACTATGATGATGCTCCATGGACACCTAATAAAGATGGGGGAAATCTCAACTATGAAGGTTATTATTTCCTTCAACGCTTGAATGAGATTATTAAGTTAGAATATCCAGATGTGATGATGATTGCAGAAGAAAGTTCGTCTGCAACCAAGATTACAGGAATGAAAGAGCTTGGTGGTCTAGGATTTGACTACAAATGGAACATGGGCTGGATGAATGATATCCTCCGTTTCTACGAAGAAGACCCAATTTACCGTAAGTATGACTTTAATTTGGTGACTTTTAGCTTTATGTATGTTTTCAATGAAAACTATCTCTTACCATTTTCACACGATGAAGTGGTTCATGGCAAGAAGAGTATGATGCATAAGATGTGGGGAGATCGTTACAATCAATTCGCAGGCTTGCGCAATCTCTATACGTACCAAATTTGTCACCCTGGTAAGAAATTGCTCTTCATGGGTAGCGAATATGGTCAATTCCTAGAATGGAAATCTGAAGAACAGTTGGAATGGTCTAACCTAGAAGACCCAATGAATGCTAAGATGAAGTATTTCACTTCTCAGCTAAACCAGTTTTACAAAGACAACCGCTGTCTGTGGGAAATTGATACCAGCTATGATGGTATTGAAATCATTGATGCGGATAATCGAGACCAGAGTGTTCTTTCCTTTATTCGTAAGGGTAAAAAGGGAGAAATGCTAGTCTGCGTCTTTAATATGGCACCTGTTGAACGGAAAGATTTTACAATCGGACTACCCGTTGCAGGAATTTACGAAGAAGTCTGGAATACTGAGCTAGAAGAGTGGGGAGGCGTTTGGAAAGAACATAATCAAACTGTTCAAACGCAAGAAGGACTATGGAAAGATTATGAGCAGACCTTAACCTTTACCCTACCGGCTATGGGAGCTAGTGTATGGAAAATCAAACGCCGCTTGAAATCTACTAAAACCGTCACAAATAAAAACCAAAAAGGAGTAGAAAATGAAGAATGAAATGTTAGCTTTGATTCTTGCTGGTGGGCAAGGAACTCGTCTCGGTAAACTCACTCAAAGCATCGCAAAACCAGCTGTGCAATTTGGTGGGCGCTACCGTATCATTGACTTTGCCCTATCAAACTGTGCCAACTCAGGGATTCATAATGTTGGGGTCATTACACAGTATCAACCTCTTGCTCTCAACAATCATATTGGGAACGGTTCAAGCTGGGGACTAGATGGTATCAATTCTGGTGTTTCTATTCTTCAACCTTATTCTGCCAGTGAAGGAAATCGTTGGTTTGAAGGGACTAGTCACGCTATTTACCAAAATATCGACTATATCGACAGTGTCAACCCTGAGTATGTCTTGATTTTGTCTGGGGACCACATCTACAAAATGGACTATGATGATATGCTCCAGTCTCATAAGGATAATAATGCCAGCTTGACAGTAGCCGTTTTAGACGTCCCTCTTAAAGAAGCAAGCCGTTTTGGTATCATGAACACAGATGCTAACAATCGTATTGTTGAATTTGAAGAAAAACCAGCTCAACCTAAATCTACAAAAGCTTCTATGGGAATCTACATTTTTGATTGGCAACGCCTTCGTAATATGTTAGTCGCTGCTGAAAAGAGCAATGTAGATATGTCAGATTTTGGTAAAAATGTCATTCCAAATTACCTTGAGTCAGGTGAAAGTGTTTATGCTTACGAATTTAGCGGTTACTGGAAAGATGTTGGTACGATTGAGTCTCTTTGGGAAGCGAACATGGAGTACATTTCTCCAGAGAATGCCTTGGATAGTCGTAACCGTCAATGGAAGATTTACTCAAGAAACTTGATTTCACCACCAAACTTCCTCGGAGCAAATGCTGATGTGGAAGACTCATTAGTTGTAGACGGATGTTTCGTTGATGGAACTGTTAAACATTCTATCCTTTCAACAGGCGCGCAAGTTCGCGAAGGAGCGGAAGTTGTTGATTCAGTTATCATGAGTGGAGCTATCATTGGTCAAGGAGCTAAGATTAAACGTGCCATTATTGGTGAAGGTGCGATTATTTCTGACGGTGTCGAAATTGATGGAACAGATGAAGTACAAGTTGTAGGATATAATGAAGTAGTGGGGGTAGCAACAGATGAAGATTGATAAATATTCTGCCATTTTAGGAAACACAGTTGGTTTTCACGATATGTCGACATTGACAGACCACCGTCCAGTAGCAAGTTTGCCATTTGGTGGGAAATATCGTTTGATTGACTTCCCACTTTCAAGCCTTGCTAATGCAGGTGTTCGTAGTGTCTTTGGTATTTTCCAGCAGGATAATATCAGCTCAGTCTTTGACCATATTCGTTCAGGACGCGAGTGGGGCTTATCAACCCTTCTTAGCCATTACTATCTAGGAATTTACAATACCCGTGTAGAAAGTAGCACAGTTGGAAAAGAATACTACCAACAGCTTCTCACTTATTTGAAACGTTCTGGGTCAAACCAAACAGTTTCACTCAACTGTGATGTTTTGATTAACATTGATTTGAACCAAGTTTTCCATCTACATAGTACAACAAAAGGGCCTATCACTGTAGTTTATAAAAAACTAGCTAAGAAAGATATTTCAGAAGTAAATGCAATCTTAGAAGTGGATGAAACAGACCATGTTCGTTCTCATAAACTCTTTGATAGCAAGTCAACAGCTGAAACGTTCAATATGTCTACAGATATCTTTGTCGTTGATACACCTTGGTTGATTGAACGCTTGGAAGAAGAAGCTAAAAAAGAACATCCAGAGAAGTTGCGTTATGTTTTACGGGATTTGGCTGCAAAAGAGGGAGCTTTCGCCTACGAATACACAGGCTATCTAGCCAATATTCACTCTGTAGAGTCTTATTACCAAGCTAATAAAGATATGCTTGAATCGCAAAAATTCTATTCTCTTTTCTCACCAAACCAAAAGATTTATACAAAGGTTAAGAACGAAGAACCAACTTACTATGCTAATACATCTAAAGTAAGCACTTCTCAGTTTGCGTCTGGTAGTATCATTGAAGGTCAAGTTGCTAATTCTGTTCTATCACGTAATATTCATGTTCATAAGGATAGCTTGGTTAAAGATAGCCTGCTCTTCCCTCGTGTTGTTATTGGAGAAGGAGCTCAGGTTGAATATGCTATCTTGGACAAGGGTGTTGAAGTTGAGCCTGGTGTTGTGATTCGAGGAACTGCAGAACATCCAGTTGTCGTTAAGAAAGGTAGCAAAGTAACAGAGGATATTCATTCATGAAAATTTTATTTGTAGCAGCAGAGGGTGCACCCTTTTCAAAAACAGGTGGTCTGGGAGACGTCATTGGCGCTCTTCCTAAATCACTGGTAAAAGCGGGACATGAAGTTGCAGTAATTTTACCCTACTATGACATGGTAGAGGCTAAATTTGGAAATCAGATTGAAGATGTTCTTCATTTTGAGGTGAGTGTTGGTTGGCGCAGACAGTACTGTGGGATTAAGAAAACAGTTTTGAACGGAGTGACTTTCTACTTTATCGACAGCCAATATTATTTCTTCCGTGGTCATGTTTACGGTGATTTTGATGATGGGGAACGTTTCGCTTTCTTCCAACTGGCTGCCATTGAGGCTATGGAAAGGATTGACTTCATTCCTGACCTTCTCCATGTTCATGACTACCATACAGCCATGATACCGTTCTTGTTAAAGGAAAAATACCGTTGGATTCAAGCCTATCAAGGAATTAAAACTGTTTTAACCATTCATAATTTGGAATTTCAAGGACAATTTTCAGAAGGAATGTTATGGGATTTGTTTGGAGTTGGCTTTGAACGTTATGCTGATGGTACCCTTCGCTGGAACAACTGTCTGAACTGGATGAAGGCTGGTATTCTTTATGCTGACCATGTTTCAACCGTTTCACCTAGCTATGCTCATGAAATTATGACCAGTCAGTTCGGATGTAACTTGGATCAAATTCTTCGAATGGAGTCTGGCAAGGTGTCTGGTATCGTGAACGGGATTGATGCTGACCTGTATAATCCTCAGACGGATGCTCTTTTAGACTATCATTTTAATCAGGAAGATTTGTCTGGAAAAGCTCAGAACAAGGCAAAATTACAAGAAAGAGTTGCCTTGCCAGTTAGAGCTGACGTTCCACTGGTGGGAATTGTTTCTCGTTTGACACGTCAAAAAGGTTTTGATGTGGTGGTCGAAAGTCTGCACCATATCTTGCAGGAAGATGTCCAGATTGTTCTTTTGGGAACTGGAGATCCAGCCTTTGAAGGAGCTTTCTCATGGTTTGCTCAAATCTACCCAGACAAGCTATCAGCAAATATCACTTTTGATGTCAAACTAGCTCAAGAAATCTACGCTGCCTGTGACCTCTTCCTCATGCCGAGTCGTTTTGAACCGTGTGGCTTGTCTCAAATGATGGCTATGCGTTATGGAACCTTGCCATTGGTCCATGAAGTTGGTGGCTTGCGAGATACTGTTCGCGCTTTTAATCCAATCGAAGGAAGCGGTACTGGCTTTAGCTTTGACAATCTATCACCTTATTGGTTAAATTGGACTTTCCAAACAGCTTTGGACTTGTATAGAAACCATCCTGATGTTTGGAGAAATCTACAAAAACAAGCTATGGAGTGTGATTTCTCATGGGATACAGCCTGCAAGTCATATCTTGACTTGTACCATAGTTTAGTTAATTAATAGATAAAATCGTATGATGACTTCATACGATTTTTAGGCTGTTTAGAGAGGAGAAGGTATGTCTCAAGTAAAAGGATTGTGTGTTATGGATGTGGATGGAACCTTAATCCTAGAAGAAGTGATTGATTTGTTGGGAAGAGAGGTAGGTCGTGAGGAGGAAATTTCGCAGATTACAAGTCGAGCAATGCGAGGAGAGTTGGACTTTGAAAGCAGTTTACGAGACAGAGTTTCCTTGTTGGAAGGCCTTCCTATTTCGGTCTTTGATACAGTCTTCAACTCTATTCATCTAACGCCAAATGCCCAAGAATTCATCTCTATTCTCCAACAGAATGGCATTCTAGTTGGTCTGGTGTCTGGTGGCTTTACACCAATAGTTGAGAGATTAGCAAAATCACTTGGCATTGCCTATTTCTCTGCCAATCAACTTGAAGTCAAAGATGGTCTTCTAACAGGAAAATTAGTTGGACAAATTATCAGTCCCCAGGTCAAAAAAGAGACTCTGGAAAAATGGAGAGAGAAACTCAAACTTCCTAAAGAAAGAACGGTTGCAATCGGTGATGGGGCCAATGATTTATTGATGTTGAAGTCGGCGGGACTAGGAATCGCTTTTTGTGCCAAAGAAGTACTCAAAAAAGAAATACCGAATCATGTTGACAAGAGGGATTTTTTAGAAGTTCTTCCTTTGATTGACTGTTTAGAATGAGGGAAAATATGAAGATTGTAATTGCACCGGATTCGTTTAATACTATCCTAAAATCAAAAAACATCT
>NZ_VMML01000059.1:0-18502 GCF_013277175.1 Streptococcus sp. 3167
GGCGATTTCTCTATTTGATTTCCCTTCCTTTTTTCATCGTTCGATTAAGCGACGGCTATCGATTGTCAAATGTTTGGCTTTTGTAGTATAATGGTTTTGCATCTCTGTGCCTTTCTTGTGTTTGTGATTGAACAACAAGTATAACACAGAGGTGTTTTCTTATGCCTAGAAGAGCTTTCATTTGACAAGAGGAACCCTTGAAGCAGTTTTGTCAGCTAAACCAAGGCTAATCTTAGCCTTGGCTTTCCAGCTTAACAGCTCCAAGCCTCTTATCAAATGAAATCGAGGGCTAACTATCAGCTAGTTAAAACATCTAATTTTTAGGAGGGCTGGGTGGCTAACTTCATTATAGAACTTTCAATATCACATTCGAATCACAATAAATAAAAAAATCTTCCAATTCCCTTGCAAAAATGAAGAAAGTGTGATAACATAGTACGGTATGTGGTGCTAGCACATCCGCTATATTAGATCTAATAGGAGGAAAACACAAATGGCTAAAGTATGTTACTTTACAGGTCGTAAGACTGTATCAGGAAACAACCGTTCACACGCGATGAACCAAACAAAACGTGCCGTAAAACCAAACCTTCAAAAAGTTACTGTTCTTATCGATGGTAAACCTAAAAAAGTTTGGGCTTCAGCTCGTGCTTTGAAATCAGGTAAAGTTGAACGCGTTTAATAATAAAAGCAAGGAGACCTCAGGGTCTTTTTCTTTTGTCATAGCGAAAAAATCATTTTAAAAGCAGAGTAAATATCCGCTGATACAGTATTCTGCTTTTACACTTGGGCTGAAATATGATAAAATAGAGTATCAACTAGTTGAGGTAAAAAGGATGACTGTAAAAATTAATACAAAAGATGGTCAAATCGAACTAACAGATGAAGTGATTGCAACCGTCGTAGGTGGAGCAGCAACTGAAATTTTTGGTGTGGTCGGTATGGCTAGTAAAAATGCCCTCAAAGATAATTTTCAAGCCCTTCTAGGTAAGGAAAATTATTCTAAAGGTGTCGTCGTAAAGGCAGCCGAAGATGGCAGCATTGCAGTTGATGTGTATACCGTGTTGAGCTACGGAACAAAGATTAGTGAAGTGTCAAAAAACATTCAAGAGCGTGTTGCCTTTAGCTTGGAAAACCAGCTTGGAATTACTGCTCAGACTGTAAATGTCTACATTCAAAATATCAAAGTTGTAGGAGAATAACCGTGTCAAAAATTACTACTAGCTTATTTCAAGAAATGGTGCAGGCTGCATCAACTCGCTTGAATAAGCAAGCTGAATATGTCAATTCATTAAATGTCTTCCCCGTTCCAGATGGAGATACTGGAACAAACATGGGAATGACCATTGAAAATGGTGCTAAAGAAGTTGCAGACAAGCCAGCTTCTACAGTTGGCGAGGTAGCGAGCATTCTTGCTAAAGGGCTTTTGATGGGTGCGCGTGGGAACTCAGGTGTTATTACCTCTCAGCTTTTCCGTGGATTTTCACAAGCCATCAAGGATAAAGACGAGTTAACAGGTCAAGACTTGGCTCTTGCTTTCCAATCAGGTGTAGAAGTTGCCTATAAGGCAGTGATGAAACCAGTTGAGGGAACGATTTTGACAGTTTCTCGTGGGGCTGCTATCGGTGCTAAGAAAAAAGCTGAGCAAACAGATGACGCTGTTGAAGTCATGCGCGCAGCTTTAGAAGGTGCTAAAACAGCTCTAGCTAAAACACCAGACATGCTTCCAGTCTTGAAGGAAGTTGGCGTTGTGGACTCAGGTGGTCAAGGATTGGTCTTCATCTACGAAGGTTTCCTTTCAGCTCTTACTGGCGAATATATTGCATCTGAGGACTTTGTAGCCACTCCTGCCAACATGAGTGAGATGATCAATGCGGAGCACCACAAGTCTGTAGCTGGTCACGTAGCGACTGAGGACATTACCTTTGGTTACTGTACTGAAATCATGGTAGCTCTTAAGCAAGGTCCAACCTATACCAAAGATTTTGATTACGACGAGTTCCGTAACTACTTGAATGAACTTGGGGATTCTCTCCTTGTTGTCAATGATGATGAAATTGTCAAAGTCCATGTCCATACAGAAGATCCAGGACTTGTCATGCAAGAAGGTCTCAAATATGGTAGCTTGGTCAAGGTAAAAGTTGACAATATGCGTAACCAACACGAAGCACAGGTTGAAAAAGAAGCTGCCCAAGTTAGCAAACCAGCTGAAGAAAAAGAGTATGCTTTGATTGCTGTCGTTTCTGGTAAAGGTCTAGCAGATATCTTCCGTTCTCAAGGAGTGGATTATGTTATCGAAGGCGGTCAAACCATGAACCCTTCAACAGAAGACTTTATCAAGGCTGTTGAACAGGTCAACGCTCGTAACATTATCTTCCTGCCAAACAACAAGAACATCTTCATGGCAGCTCAATCTGCAGCAGAAGTTTTGGAACAACCAGCAGTAGTGGTAGAGGCTCGTACTCTTCCTCAAGGTTTAACAAGTCTTCTTGCCTTTGATCCAAGCAAGTCCATTGAAGAAAACCAAGAGCGTATGACTGCAGCTCTTAGCGATGTCGTTAGTGGAAGCGTCACAACAGCTGTGCGTGATACAACCATTGATGGCTTAGAAATCCATGAAAACGATAATCTTGGTATGGTGGATGGGAAAATCCTCGTGTCAAACCCTGACATGCACCAAACCTTGGCAGAAACTTTGAAACATATGTTGGATGAAGACAGTGAAATCGTAACCTTCTATGTCGGTGAAGACGGAAGCGAAGAACTTGCCAATGAAATCGCTCAAGAAATCGCAGAAGAATTTGAGGATCTTGAAGTTGAAATCCACCAAGGTCAACAACCTGTTTACCCCTATCTATTTAGTGTGGAATAAGAGCCGATTAATGAAGGACTGAGAAATCAGTTCTTTTTTCTTTTTCAGTAAATGAAAACGGTATCTTTTTAATAAAAACAAAAATAACATTCATAAATAAACGTTAAAATAGAAAATTCAGAAAATTTCTTCTTTTCTCTTGAAAATTTTTTAAAAAATGGTATGATAGTAACAAGTTATTTTTAAGAGGAAAGAAAGGGGAACAATGGAGAAAATCAGTTTAGAATCTCCTAAGACGGGTTCGGACCTAGTTTTGGAAACACTTCGTGATTTAGGAATTGATACCATCTTTGGTTATCCTGGTGGTGCAGTCTTGCCTTTTTATGATGCGATATATAATTTTAAAGGTATTCACCACATTCTAGGACGCCATGAGCAAGGTTGTCTGCATGAAGCTGAAGGTTATGCTAAATCAACTGGAAAGTTGGGTGTTGCCGTCGTTACTAGCGGACCGGGAGCAACAAATGCCATTACAGGGATTGCGGATGCCATGAGCGATAGTGTTCCCCTTTTGGTCTTTACAGGTCAGGTAGGGCGAGCAGGGATTGGGAAGGATGCCTTTCAGGAGGCAGACATCGTGGGAATTACCATGCCAATCACTAAGTACAATTACCAAGTTCGTGAGACAGCTGATATTCCGCGTATCATCACGGAAGCTGTCCATATCGCGACTACAGGCCGTCCAGGGCCAGTCGTCATTGACCTACCTAAAGACGTATCTGCTTTAGAAACAGACTTCATTTATTCACCAGAAGTGAACCTACCAAGCTATCAGCCGACTCTTGAACCAAATGATATGCAAATCAAGAAAATCTTGAAGCAATTGTCCAAGGCTAAAAAGCCAGTCTTGTTAGCTGGTGGTGGAATTAGTTATGCTGAGGCTGCGGCAGAATTAAATGAATTTGCAGAACGCTATCAAATTCCAGTCGTAACAACTCTCTTAGGTCAAGGAACAATTGCAACGACTCACCCACTCTTCCTTGGAATGGGGGGGATGCACGGTTCTTTCGCAGCGAATATTGCCATGACAGAGACGGACTTTATGATTAGTATTGGCTCTCGTTTTGATGACCGTTTGACAGGAAATCCAAAGACTTTTGCTAAGAATTCTAAGGTTGCCCATATTGATATTGACCCAGCCGAGATTGGCAAGATTATCAGTGCAGATATTCCTGTAGTTGGAGATGCTAAGAAAGCCTTGCAAATGTTGCTAGCAGAACCGACAGTTCATAACAATACTGAGAAATGGATTGAGAAAGTTACTAAAGACAAGAACCGTGTTCGTTCTTATGATAAGAAAGAGCGTGTGGTTCAACCGCAAGCAGTTATTGAACGCATTGGTGAATTGACGAATGGAGATGCCATTGTGGTAACAGATGTTGGTCAACACCAAATGTGGACAGCCCAGTATTATCCCTACCAAAATGAACGTCAGTTAGTGACTTCAGGTGGTTTAGGAACCATGGGATTCGGAATTCCAGCAGCAATCGGGGCTAAAATTGCTAACCCAGATAAGGAAGTAGTCTTGTTTGTTGGGGATGGTGGTTTCCAAATGACCAACCAGGAGTTGGCTATTTTGAATATTTACAAAGTGCCAATCAAGGTGGTTATGCTGAACAATCATTCACTTGGAATGGTTCGCCAGTGGCAGGAATCCTTCTATGAAGGAAGAACATCAGAGTCGGTCTTTGATACCCTTCCTGATTTCCAATTGATGGCGCAGGCTTATGGTATTAAAAACTATAAGTTTGACAATCCTGAGACCTTGGCTCAAGACCTTGAAGTCATCACTGAGCATGTTCCTATGCTAATTGAGGTAGATATTTCTCGTAAGGAACAGGTGTTACCAATGGTACCGGCTGGTAAGAGTAATCATGAGATGTTGGGGGTGAAGTTCCATGCGTAGAATGTTAACAGCAAAACTACAAAATCGTTCAGGAGTCCTCAATCGCTTTACAGGTGTCTTATCTCGTCGTCAGGTTAATATTGAAAGCATCTCTGTTGGAGCAACAGAAGATCCGAATGTATCGCGTATCACCATTATTATTGATGTTGCTTCTCATGATGAAGTGGAGCAAATTATCAAGCAACTCAATCGTCAGATTGATGTGATTCGCATTCGTGATATTACAGACAAGCCTCATTTGGAGCGCGAGGTGATTTTGGTTAAGATGTCAGCGCCAGCTGAGAAGCGAGCTGAGATTCTAGCGATTATTCAACCTTTCCGTGCAACAGTGGTAGACGTAGCGCCAAGCTCGATTACCATTCAGATGACAGGAAATGCTGAAAAGAGTGAAGCTCTATTACGAGTCATTCGACCATACGGTATTCGCAATATTGCTCGAACGGGTGCAACTGGATTTACCCGTGACTAAAAATCCAACTTAAATTTGTTAAACCAGCCTAAAAGGCAATAAATGATAGAAAAGAGAGAAAAACTATGGCAGTTCAAATGGAATACGAAAAAGATGTTAAAGTAGCAGCACTTGACGGTAAAAAAATCGCCGTTATCGGTTATGGTTCACAAGGACATGCGCATGCTCAAAACTTGCGTGACTCAGGTCGCGATGTCATCATCGGTGTACGTCCAGGTAAATCTTTTGACAAAGCAAAAGAAGATGGATTTGACACTTACACAGTAGCAGAAGCAACTAAATTGGCTGATGTTATCATGATTTTGGCACCAGACGAAATCCAACAAGAATTGTACGAAGCGGAAATCGCTCCAAACTTGGAAGCTGGGAATGCAGTTGGATTTGCTCATGGTTTCAACATTCACTTCGAATTTATCAAAGTTCCTGCGGATGTAGATGTCTTTATGTGTGCTCCTAAAGGACCAGGGCACTTGGTACGCCGTACTTACGAAGAAGGATTTGGTGTACCAGCTCTTTACGCAGTATACCAAGATGCAACAGGAAATGCGAAAAACATTGCTATGGACTGGTGTAAAGGTGTTGGAGCAGCTCGTGTAGGTCTTCTTGAAACAACATACAAAGAAGAAACTGAAGAAGATTTGTTTGGTGAACAAGCTGTACTTTGTGGTGGTTTGACTGCCCTTATCGAAGCAGGTTTCGAAGTCTTGACAGAAGCAGGTTACGCTCCAGAATTGGCTTACTTTGAAGTTCTTCACGAAATGAAATTGATCGTTGACTTGATCTATGAAGGTGGATTCAAGAAAATGCGTCAATCTATTTCAAACACTGCTGAATACGGTGACTATGTATCAGGTCCACGTGTGATTACTGAGCAAGTTAAAGAAAATATGAAAGCTGTCTTGGCAGACATCCAAAATGGTAAATTTGCAAATGACTTTGTAAATGACTATAAAGCTGGACGTCCAAAATTGACTGCTTACCGTGAACAAGCAGCTAACCTTGAAATTGAAAAAGTTGGTGCAGAATTGCGTAAAGCAATGCCTTTCGTTGGTAAAAACGACGATGATGCATTCAAAATCTATAACTAATTAGAAAGCAAAGAATTTTGCTTAAAATAGTAGCTTCAGCTATTCGTGGGATATTAGATATACTTATTTAGGGGTTGAAATCATATGAATATTACCAATTTGTTTTCTATCAAGACAGGATGTGATGAGACTGATAGGCAACTGCAAAAATTATTTTTTCAGTTGGATTTACAATTGGGAGAATTGACAGATCAACTAAGAAAATTAGATTCTAATTTTGTTCCTCGTAGTCAATTTGTAGACACGCTGGATTTGAATGATGTAGAATATAAAGAAGTTTTAAACTATTTTATCTTCCATCGTAATGATAGTGAAGAAAGTTTGGCAGAATGGTTATATGATTGGATTTCCACAAATCGTTATGAACTTCCTAAAGAGTTTTCAATTCGTATGGCTCATAAATATCATGAAAGTGTTGCTGAAGTTTTTGGAGATGAATAACTAAAAAAACAGTCATTAGTGACTGTTTTTTATAGAAAAAGAGGTTTTATATGTTAAGTTCAAAAGATATTATCAAGGCTCATAAGGTCTTGAATGGTGTGGTTGTGAATACCCCACTGGATTACGACCATTATTTATCGGAGAAGTATGGTGCTAAGATTTATTTGAAAAAAGAAAATGCCCAGCGTGTTCGTTCCTTTAAAATTCGTGGTGCCTATTATGCTATTTCTCAGCTCAGCAAGGAAGAACGTGAGCGTGGGGTAGTCTGTGCTTCTGCGGGAAATCATGCGCAGGGAGTTGCCTATACTTGTAATGAGATGAAAATTCCTGCTACTATTTTTATGCCCATTACCACTCCGCAACAAAAGATTGGTCAGGTTCGCTTTTTTGGTGGGGATTTTGTAACCATTAAACTAGTTGGAGATACCTTTGATGCCTCAGCCAAAGCAGCTCAAGAATTTACAGTCTCTGAAAATCGTACCTTTATTGCTCCCTTTGATGATACTCATGTCCAAGCGGGTCAAGGAACAGTTGCTTATGAGATTTTAGAAGAAGCTCGAAAAGAATCGATTGACTTTGATGCTGTCTTGGTCCCTGTTGGTGGTGGCGGTCTCATTGCCGGGGTTTCTACCTATATCAAGGAAACAAGTCCAGAAATTGAAGTCATTGGGGTAGAGGCTAATGGAGCGCGTTCCATGAAAGCTGCTTTTGAAGCTGGTGGACCTGTTAAACTCAAAGAAATTGACAAATTTGCGGATGGGATTGCTGTGCAAAAGGTAGGACAGTTGACCTATGAAGCAACGCGTCAACATGTTCAAACTTTGGTAGGTGTCGATGAGGGATTGATTTCTGAAACTTTGATTGACCTCTACTCTAAGCAAGGGATTGTTGCAGAACCTGCTGGAGCAGCTAGTATCGCCTCTTTAGAGGTTTTAGCTGAATATATCAAGGGGAAAACCATTTGTTGTATCATTTCTGGAGGGAATAATGATATCAACCGTATGCCAGAAATGGAAGAGCGTGCCTTGATTTATGATGGGATCAAACATTACTTTGTGGTCAATTTCCCACAGCGTCCAGGAGCTTTGCGTGAGTTTGTAAATGATATCTTGGGGCCAAATGATGATATCACCCGTTTTGAGTATATCAAGCGAGCTAGTAAGGGAACAGGTCCAGTATTGATTGGGATCGCTTTGGCAGATAAGCATGATTATGCAGGCTTAATTCGTCGAATGGAAGGTTTTGATCCAGCTTATATTAACTTAAATGGGAATGAAACGCTCTATAATATGCTTGTCTGAGGACTAATAAAAAAATATCATATTATTTGCACAACTAATGTATAGGTGTTATAATGATAGTGAAGAAAGGGGGCGATTCCTATGGTTTTAGGAAGCTTATCGTGCTATTTCTACTACAACTCACTATAACACCTATTATTTTCGATTCTGTTTATATTAAGGCGGCAGAATTACTTACTATATATAAGGAAATTTTTTGAAATCCCCAATTGTATATATCCCTAATTTGAGATTTCTCTAAATATAATAGGAATCAAAAAAAATAATCAATGTTTGTGAGATGACTGCTAGGTGAGTTGGTCGAAAAAACTCGTGAGATAGACAATAGTGCTAGACATGCAATAGCTAGTGATACTGATTTTAAATGACTAGCTGGAAAGTGGGTATGTAATCAGAAGATGCAAGATTGTACAAAGTAAGTAGTACCGGTTGTGAAATGGATAAGATATAGATAAGGACAGGAAAGGAACCAAAGAAGGAGAAAGAAAACGGAATGATTTAGAGATAGTGAGGAGTGAAAGACTATCTTTAGTGGGCTTGTTGATTTAAAAGGAATAGATAGAATGAAATAGTAAATCCTGTCTATCCTATTAAGAAACTGGTATTCAGCATACGTGAATATTTTTACAAATTTAAAGTTTAATAATGCAATTGTTTTTTAGGAGCATACTGATGGGTTATAGTAAGCGGAAAACTATATATTATCGGCTTTAAAAAGGAAGTAAGAAGATTCTGGGTCATTTATTTTATTGAATATATGTTTTTTTATTGACAAAAGTAGTAAAAACGTATACAATTAAGTATTGTAAAGAAGAAAATAGGAGAAAAACATGGCTAAGTCAAACTTTGAAAAAGTAGAATCAGTTGTTGGCTGGGTTCGTGATAAGAAAATCACAGGCTACCGTATCTCTAAGGAAACGAATGCGCGTGAAATGTCTATCATTGCTCTGGCGCAGGGTCGTGCAAAAGTAAAAAATATTTCATTTGAAACAGCCCTAGGCCTAATTGATTTCTATGAAAAAAATCATGAAAAATTTGAAGATTAATCTTTGGATAACGGCGGATTCTTGACCCTCAAGTAGTAGAGATAGAGAATCTGCCTTTTCATTTTGAGGACAGCAAAAAGACTGCACGGTTGAGGCAGCCTTTTCTTTTTATTTGAGATAGCGTTGAAGGAATTCTTTTGTACGGTCTTCTTTAGGATTGGTGAAGAGATCTTCTGGTTTGCCTTCTTCAGCAATCACACCCTTATCCATAAAGATAACACGGTGAGAGACATCACGGGCGAATTCCATTTCGTGGGTTACGACAATCATGGTCAAGCCTTCCTGAGCCAGATCTTGCATGATTTTGAGGACTTCTCCAACCATTTCTGGATCGAGAGCTGATGTTGGTTCATCAAAGAGAATAGCGTCCGGATTCATGGAGAGGGCACGAGCGATGGCCACACGTTGTTTTTGACCCCCTGAGAGTTGTCTTGGCTTCGCTTGCCAGTAGCGTTCTCCCATGCCGACTTTTTCTAGGTTTTCTTTGGCAGTCTTTTCAGCTTCTGTGCGTTCGCGTTTAAGGACAGTTGTCTGAGCGACAATTGTGTTTTCAAGCACGTTGAGATTTTCAAAGAGGTTAAAGGATTGGAACACCATCCCCAACTTTTCACGGTATTGCGTGAGGTCATAGCCTTTTTCGAGGACATTTTGTCCATGATAAAGGATTTGTCCATCAGTTGGTGTTTCAAGTAGGTTGATGGAGCGTAGGAAGGTCGATTTCCCGCTTCCAGAGCTTCCGATGATAGAGATGACCTCTCCCTTGTGGACAGTCAGAGAAATGTCTTTTAGCACTTCGTTTTGTCCATAGGATTTTTTGAGGTGTTTAATTTCAAGGATTGCTTGTGTCATTATTTCAAATCCTCCGTTTGCATTTGGTTAGCACCTGTAGTATAGGTATCCATGTCCATTCGGCGTTCGATGAAGCGTAGGATACGTGTTACGGTGAAGGTGAGGACAAAGTAAATCACGGCGATGATTGTAAATGTCTGGAAGTATTGATAGGTTTGAGTTGCCACGGTATTTCCTGAGAAATAAAGTTCGACAACAGAGATAACGTTCAATACAGATGTATCTTTGATATTGATGACAAATTCATTACCAGTTGCTGGTAGGATATTGCGGACAACCTGAGGTAGGACAATCTTACGCATGGTTTGGTTATGAGTCATACCGAGTGCAGTTGCGGCTTCAAATTGTCCCTTGTCAACTGCCAGGATACCACCACGGACGATTTCAGTCATGTAGGCACCGGTATTGATTGAAACGATGAAGATAGCAGCTAGTGTACGGTCAAGGTTGATACCGAAAGCTTGGGCAGTTCCATAGTAGATAACCATCGATTGAACGATCATTGGCGTACCACGGAAAATTTCAATGTAGACATTGAGGATCCAGCCAACTAATTTTTGTAGGCTATAAATGGCTTTATTTTCAGATAGAGGAGCAGTACGGAAAACACCAATGGCAAGACCGATAATGAGACCTGTGATGGTTCCGACGATAGAGATTAAAAGAGTGATACCAGCACCACGCAAGAGTTGTTGCCAGTTTTCAGAAAGAATTTTAGCAACTTGGCTAAAGAAACTACTGCTAGTCTCTTCAGTTGTTGTAGCTTCGGCAGGTTGTTCCTTGATCATACGATCCATCAAGGCAACTTGGTCGTCTTTTGAAATGGTTTCAATGCTGGCATTGATTTGGCTAATACGATTGTCATCTTTACGAAGTCCAATGGCGATAGCTGTATCTTCTTCCCCAGTTTTGAAACCTGGTTCTACTTGGACCATCTTGAACTTAGAGTTTGCAGCTTCGGCAGTCAGAGCTTCTGGGCGTTCAGAAACATAGGCATCGATGACACCAGCCTCAAGAGCTTGGCGCATTTGAGCGAAGTCTCCCATGGCTGTTTCTTTTTTAGCACCTGGGATTTGTGAAATCAAGTCATAAAGGTAAACACCTTGTTGAGAAGTGATTTTCGCACCATTAAAGTCATTCAAAGATTTAGCATTTGCGTAGGCAGAATCTTTTTTGATAAGCAAAACTGGTTCGCTAGTGTAGTAACTGCTTGAAAAGGCAATTTCTTGTTTACGCTCGGCAGTAGGACTCATACCTGCGATAATCATGTCAATCTTACCAGAAGTAAGGGCAGGGACTAGACCTTCCCACTTGGTTTTAACAACCAAAGGTTCTTTACCTAAGTCCTTAGCGATTTTCTTGGCGATTTGAACATCGTATCCGTTGGCATACTGGTTGGTTCCATCGATTTTGACAGCTCCATTGCTATCATCATCCTGGGTCCAGTTAAAGGGGGCATATGCTGCTTCCATCCCGATGCGTAAATATTCATCGGCTTGAGCAACATTGACAAGTCCTAGCATCAGCAAGAGACTTGTGAAAATAGATAAGTATATTTTTCTCATGATTTCTCCTATTCTAATCTATTAAAAAATAACTGTCTCCTATTTTATCGAAAAATGCGTAATTTTTCAACATAAGTAAGCCTTTACTTACGAAAAAATGCTATAATGATAAGAAAGATAAAAAGGGGGCTTAGTTGATGAAAAAAACTTTTTTCTTACTGGTCTTAGGCTTGTTTTGCCTTCTGCCACTTTCTGTTTTCGCCATTGATTTTAAGATAAACTCTTATCAAGGGGATTTGTATATTCATGCAGATAATACGGCAGAGTTTAGACAGAAGATAGTTTATCAGTTTGAGGAGGACTTTAAGGGCCAAATCGTGGGACTTGGACGTGCTGGCAAGATGCCTAGTGGATTTGACATTGATCCTCACCCAAAGGTTCAGGCTACGAAAAACGGTGCAGAACTGACAGATGTGACTAGTGAAGTGATAGAAGGAGCAGATGGTTATACTGTCAAAGTTTACAATCCAGGTCAGGAAGGTGACACAGTTGAAGTTGACCTTGTCTGGAATTTAAAGAACTTGCTTTTCCTTTATGATGATATCGCTGAATTAAATTGGCAACCTTTAACAGATAGTTCAGGGGCTATTGGAAAGTTTGAATTTCATGTAAGGGGAGATAAGGGGTCTGAAAAACTCTTTTTCCATACAGGGAAACTTTTTAGAGAGGGAATGGTTGAAAAGAGTAACCTTGATTATACTATTCGTTTAGACGATCTTCCACCTAAGCGTGGAGTTGAATTGCATGCCTACTGGCCTCGGACCGATTTTGCTAATGCTAGGGATCAGGGTTTGAAAGGAAATCATTTAGAAGAATTTAATAAGGTAGAAGACTCGATTGTTAAAGAAAAAGAGCAAAGTAAACAACTCCTTACTTGGGTCTTCCCTTCGATACTTTCTATCTCCTTGTTATTGAGTGTCTGCTTCTATTTTATCTATAGAAGAAAGACCACTCCTTCGGTCAAATATGCCAAAAATCATCGTCTCTATGAACCACCAATGGAATTAGAGCCTATGGTTTTATCAGAGGCTGTCTACTCGACCTCCTTGGAGGAAGTGAGTCCCTTGGTCAAGGGGGCTGGCAAATTCACCTTTGACCAACTTATTCAAGCTACCTTGCTAGATGTGATAGACCGTGGAAATGTCTCTATCATTTCAGAAGGAGATGCAGTTGGCTTGAGGATAGTAAAAGAAGATGGTTTGTCAAGCTTTGAGAAAGACTGTCTAAATCTGGCTTTTTCAGGCAAAAAAGAAGAAACTCTTTCCAATTTGTTTGCGGATTACAAGGTATCTGATAGTCTTTATCGTAGATCAAAAGTCTCTGATGAAAAACGGATTCAAGCAAAGGGGCGTCAACTCAAATCTTCTTTTGAAGAAGTATTGAACCAGATGCAAGAAGGAGTGAGAAATCGAGTTTCCTTCTGGGGGCTTCCGGATTACTATCGTCCCTTGACTGGTGGAGAAAAGGCCTTGCAAGTGGGGATGGGACTCTCTACTATCCTACCCCTATTTATCGGATTTGGTTTGTTCTTGTACAGTTTGGATGTTTATGGCTATCTTTTCCTCCCCTTGCCTATACTTGGTTTTCTAGGTTTGGTTTTGGCTGTTTTCTATTATTGGAAGCTTCGGCTAGATAATCGCGATGGTGTCCTAAATGAAGCAGGGGCAGAAGTATACTATCTCTGGACCAGTTTTGAAAATATGTTGCGTGAGATTGCACGGTTGGATCAGGCTGAATTGGAAAGTATTGTGGTCTGGAATCGCCTCTTGGTCTATGCAACCCTATTTGGCTATGCGGATAAGGTTAGTCATTTGATGAAGGTTCATCAGATTCAAGTGGAAAATCCAGATATCAATCTATATGTAGCTTATGGCTGGCACAGTATGTTTTATCATTCAAGCGCGCAAATGAGCCATTATGCCAGCATCGCAAACACAGCAAGTACCTATTCTGTATCTTCTGGAAATGGAAGTTCTGGCGGTGGCTTCTCCGGAGGTGGAGGCGGTGGCAGTATCGGTGCCTTTTAAAGAGAGCTAAAATATGCTATAATGGAAGATAGAAAAAGGAGTAATCTATGTATCTTATTGAAATTTTAAAATCTATCTTCTTCGGGATTGTTGAAGGAATTACGGAATGGTTGCCGATTTCCAGTACAGGTCACTTGATTTTAGCAGAGGAATTTATCCAATACCAAAATCAAAATGAAGCCTTTATGTCCATGTTTAATGTCGTGATTCAGCTTGGTGCTATTTTAGCAGTTATGGTGATTTATTTTAACAAGCTCAATCCTTTCAAACCGACTAAGGACAAACAGGAAGTTCGTAAGACTTGGAGACTATGGTTGAAGGTCTTGATTGCGACCTTGCCTTTACTTGGTGTCTTTAAATTTGATGATTGGTTTGACACCCACTTCCATAACATGGTTTCAGTTGCTCTTATGTTGATTATCTATGGGATTGCCTTTATCTATTTGGAAAAACGAAATAAAGCGCGTGCTATCGAGCCAAGTGTAACAGAGTTGGACAAGCTTCCTTATACGACAGCTTTCTATATCGGACTCTTCCAAGTTCTTGCCCTTTTACCAGGAACTAGCCGTTCAGGTGCAACGATTGTCGGTGGTTTGTTGAATGGAACTAGTCGTTCAGTTGTGACAGAATTTACTTTCTATCTAGGGATTCCTGTTATGTTTGGAGCTAGTGCCTTAAAGATTTTCAAATTTGTAAAAGCAGGACAACTCTTGAGCTTTGGGCAGTTGTTCTTGCTCTTGGTTGCGATGGGAGTCGCCTTTGCGGTCAGCATGATCGCTATTCGCTTTTTGACAAGTTATGTGAAAAAACACGACTTTACCCTTTTCGGTAAATACCGTATCGTGCTTGGTAGTGTCTTGCTACTTTATAGCTTTGTTCGTTTATTTGTATAAGAAAAACCTTGAAGGGGCAACTCTTCAAGGTTTTAAAATCCAGTCATGGTAATCCCCAGCAGGCGGACACCTCTTTCTTTCTCGCTTAACTCTTCATAGAGTTGCAGGGCTATTTGGCTTATCTGACTAGCATCCTGTGTTTTTTGAGCAAGACTTTTTCGTTTGGTAAGAGTTGAAAAGTCCTCGTAGCGGATTTTCAAAATGACAATTTTTCCAGATTTTTCTTGTTGACTGAGATTGAGAGCGACTCTTTCTGATAGAAGAGTCAGCTCTTTTTTGATGTCTTCCTCAGCACGGAGAATCTTCCCATAGGTTTTCTCCTTCCCGATTGATTTACGGATGCGATTGGATTTGACTGGGGAATTGTGGATGCCACGAGCCTTTCGATAAAGGTCATAACCCAGTCTACCAAAACGGTCTATCAGAGTCACTTCAGGAACTTCAAGTAGGTCAGCGCCGGTAAAAATGCCCATTTGATGAAGACGTTCCACCGTCTTTTTTCCTACTCCATGAAACTTGGCCACGTCCATTTGTTTGAGAAAATCCTCAGCTTGGTCAGGTAGAATCACTGTCAGACCATGTGGTTTTTGATAATCACTAGCCATTTTAGCTAAGAATTTGTTATAAGAAACGCCAGCAGAAGCAGTTAGATGAAGTTCTTGCCAGATATCCTCTTGAATGAGGCGAGCGATTTTGACCGCTGACTTGCTACCGAGTTTATTTTCTGTTACATCCAAATAGGCTTCGTCAATGCTCATGGGTTCTATTAAATCTGTATAACGCTTAAAGATAGATCGAATCTGGAGTCCCACAGTCTTGTATTTCTCATAATTTCCTGAGATAAAAACGGCCTGGGGACAACGCTCATAGGCTTCCTTGGAACTCATGGCAGAATGGACACCAAAAGCTCGCGCCTCATAGCTACAAGTGGAAACGACACCACGCCCACCTGTTTGCCGAGGGTCGCTTCCGATAATGACAGGTTTTCCTCTGAGTTTAGGATTATCCCTGATTTCTACCGCAGCAAAAAAGGCATCCATGTCAATATGGATGATTTTTCTTGACAAATCATTTAACAAAGGAAAAATCAACATGCCTAGCCCCCTTTTTACCGCTTATTTTCTTTTATTATACCCTTTTTTCTGAAAAAAAGAAAAAAGGACTTTATTTTTTCAAAAATATAATACAGTTTGAAACAAAATATAGACTGTTTTAGAAAAGAAAGTGTAAAAATAGGGAATTTCCACTTGTTGAAATCGGTTACTGTATGGTATACTTGACTCATGAATGTAACAGATGGTTGTTACTAGAAAGAAAAAAGAGGACATTAACATGGTTGTTAAAACAGTTGTTGAAGCACAAGATATTTTTGACAAAGCTTGGGAAGGCTTCAAAGGCGTAGATTGGAAAGAAAAAGCAAGTGTATCACGCTTTGTACAAGCTAACTACACACCTTACGATGGAGACGAAAGGTTCCTTGCAGGACCAACAGAACGTTCACTTCACATCAAAAAAATTGTAGAAGAAACTAAGGCACACTACGAAGAAACTCGTTTCCCAATGGACACTCGTCCAACATCTATCGCTGACATTCCAGCAGGATTTATCGACAAAGAAAATGAAGTTATCTTTGGTATCCAAAATGATGAACTCTTCAAATTGAACTTCATGCCAAAAGGTGGTATCCGTATGGCTGAAACTACTTTGAAAGAAAATGGATACGAACCAGACCCAGCTGTTCACGAAATCTTTACTAAATACGTAACAACAGTTAACGACGGTATCTTCCGTGCTTACACTTCAAACATCCGTCGCGCTCGTCACGCACACACTGTAACTGGTCTTCCAGATGCATACTCACGCGGACGTATCATCGGTGTTTACGCACGTCTTGCTCTTTACGGTGCAGACTACTTGATGCAAGAAAAAGTAAACGACTGGAACGCAATTGAAGAAATCGATGAAGAAACAATCCGTCTTCGTGAAGAAATCAACCTTCAATACCAAGCATTGCAACAAGTTGTTCGCTTGGGTGACCTTTACGGAGTTGATGTTCGCAAACCAGCGATGAACGTTAAAGAAGCGATCCAATGGGTTAACATCGCCTTCATGTCTGTCTGCCGTGTTATCAACGGTGCTGCAACATCTCTTGGACGTGTGCCAATCGTATTGGATATCTTTGCAGAACGTGACCTTGCTCGTGGTACATTTACGGAATCAGAAATCCAAGAATTCGTTGATGATTTCGTTATGAAACTTCGTACAGTTAAATTTGCTCGTACAAAAGCTTATGACCAATTGTACTCAGGTGACCCAACCTTCATCACAACTTCTATGGCTGGTATGGGTAACGACGGTCGTCACCGTGTTACTAAGATGGACTACCGTTTCTTGAACACTCTTGACAACATCGGTAACTCACCAGAACCAAACTTGACAGTTCTTTGGACTGACAAATTGCCATACAACTTCCGTCGCTACTGTATGCACATGAGCCACAAACACTCTTCAATCCAATACGAAGGTGTAACAACAATGGCTAAAGACGGATATGGTGAAATGAGCTGTATTTCATGCTGTGTGTCTCCACTTGACCCAGAAAATGAAGAACAACGCCACAACATCCAGTACTTCGGTGCGCGTGTAAACGTATTGAAAGCTCTTCTTACTGGTTTGAACGGTGGTTACGACGATGTTCACAAAGACTACAAAGTATTTGATATCGAACCAATCCGTGACGAAGTTCTTGAATTTGAATCAGTTAAAGCTAACTTTGAAAAATCTCTTGACTGGTTGACTGACACTTACGTAGATGCTTTGAACATCATCCACTACATGACTGATAAGTACAACTACGAAGCTGTTCAAATGGCCTTCTTGCCAACTAAACAACGTGCAAACATGGGATTCGGTATCTGTGGATTTGCTAACACTGTTGATACATTGTCAGCTATCAAATACGCTACAGTTAAACCAATCCGTGATGAAAATGGCTACATCTACGATTACGAAACAATCGGTGAATACCCACGTTGGGGTGAAGATGACCCACGTTCAAACGAATTGGCAGAATGGTTGATCGAAGCTTACACAACTCGTCTACGTAGCCACAAACTTTACAAAGACGCTGAAGCTACAGTATCACTTTTGACAATCACATCTAACGTTGCTTACTCTAAACAAACTGGTAACTCACCAGTCCACAAAGGTGTATACCTCAACGAAGATGGTTCTGTGAACTTGTCTAAACTTGAATTCTTCTCACCAGGTGCTAACCCATCTAACAAAGCTAAAGGTGGATGGTTGCAAAACTTGAACTCACTTTCTAGCCTTGACTTTAGTTACGCAGCTGATGGTATCTCATTGACTACACAAGTATCACCTCGCGCTCTTGGTAAGACTCGTGACGAACAAGTTGATAACTTGGTAACAATCCTTGATGGTTACTTCGAAAACGGTGGACAACACGTTAACTTGAACGTTATGGACTTGAACGATGTTTACGAAAAAATCATGTCAGGTGAAGACGTTATCGTACGTATCTCTGGATACTGTGTAAACACTAAATACCTCACTCCAGAACAAAAAACTGAATTGACACAACGTGTCTTCCACGAAGTTCTTTCAATGGATGATGCCTTGGATGCATTGAGCTAATCAAGTTTTTAAGTAATGAAATAAGGAACCCTCGGTCAGTCGACTGAGGGTTTTGTGCTTGGGATAGTGTGAGCAATTTCTTCGGCGCAATATGCAATGTTTTTGGGAAGTAATAGTGGACCGAATCTGAAATAGTCCACTGAAACGGCTCAAACAGTGCTAGAAATTGACTGGAATTCAAAGATACTTGTTGAGTTGGGGGGATTTGAAAATAATCCTCAATGAAAATCAAAGAGCAAACTAGGAAGCTATCCTCAGGTTGCTCAAAACACTGTTTTGAGGTTGCAGATAGATCTGACGCAGTTTGAAGAGATTTTCATTGAGGATAAGTCAGGTACTGAAATGTCTGATCGGGATTTAAAGATATAATCCCGACTTTATCACTTAA
>NZ_VMML01000006.1:0-58853 GCF_013277175.1 Streptococcus sp. 3167
TATGGACAATGCCATATGGAATAATAAAAGTGCTGAGGCGGTCAATCAGGCTTTAAAACTCATCTTAAAACAAGACAAGATTCTGTCCATCACGGCAGATAATGGTACAGAATTTAACCGCTTGTCTGATGTATTTTCTGAGGAACATATCTATTATGCGCACCCCTATGCCTCTTGGGAAAGGGGAACTGATGAGAATCACAACAGGCTCATTCGGAGATGGTTACCTAAGGGAACTAAGAAAACGACTCCCAAAGAAGTCGCATTCATCGAAAATTGGATTAATAACTATCCTAAAAAATGCTTGAACTACAAATCACCCAGAGAAGACTTCTTCATGGCTAACTTGAACTTGAAATTTGGCTTTTTTGAAAAAATAGGTAAAAAGTTTAAAAACTCGAAGAAAACTCTTGACAAATCCTGCAAATATTTATATAATCTATGGTAGTAAGGTAGTCTTACGAAAAAATATTTTAAAGAAAAACAAAGGAGATAAAACGATGAAAAAAGTTTTATTGACAAGCGCAGTCGCTCTTGCAGCATTTGGTGCTGTACAAGCTGTTTCAGCTGATACAGCAACTTTTAGTGAGGCTAATGTTCAAACATTGCCAAATGCTAAACCTGCAGCTGATGAGAGAACAGAACCAAGTGCAGAAGTTTCTAAACTCTTTAAAGAAGCAGCAGAAGCAGCAGAAGCAGCAGCTAAACGTGGAGAAGAAGCAAGTGGTAAAGTTAATACTACTGAAAATGGTGATTTGACTATTGATGATATTAAGTCTTACCTTGCATCTCAACAATCTCAACAATCTCAACAATCTAATAAACAAAGAGTTGTTACCGATAGATATGTTAAGGTTTATGATAAAGAAGGTAATGAACTGAAACTTGATGGTAAAGCAGTTGAGATTAAGTATGAAAAATCAGCTAAAAGTACTGTTGAAGTTAAAACTAAACGTGGAACATATAAATTAACAGTTCGAGTACAAAATGGTAAAGCAACCCTTTTGGAAATTCCTCAACTAGTAGCTTCTGCTGAAAAACCAGCTGCTCAAGCAGCATGGGTTCAATCAGGTTCTCGCTGGTGGTACAAACACGCTGATGGTTCTTACACAACTAATGGTTGGGAAAAAATCAACGGAACTTGGTACTATTTTGACCAAGCTGGTTGGATGGCAACTGGTTGGGTTAAAGACAATGGTACTTGGTACTACCTAAACGACAACGGTTCAATGGCAACTGGTTGGGTTAAAGATAACGGTACTTGGTACTACTTGAAATCATCAGGTTCAATGGCAACTGGTTGGTATCAAGTTGGTGGTAAATGGTACTACTCATACGCGTCAGGAGCTCTTGCAGTTAATACAACTGTAGATGGTTATAAAGTAAACCACAACGGTGAGTGGGTTAAATAATCCAAGATAATTTAAAACTAGGAGAGTTCTCTCCTAGTTTTTTTGCTCTTTGTTAGCTATAGGGGTAGAGTTTTTGGCATTTTCCTTGCAACTCCGTCTATTGGTTAGAAGAAAATAAAAAGTGAACAAGACGATATTTCAGTCGTAACCGCCTAATAACGAAGTATATTGAAAAATCTCCAGCCTAGAGAACTCACGGATAGTTCCTAATCTGGAGATTTCTTATTTGCACTTTTCTTGTACAACTTTAGTCCATGGTAAATAAGCCTCTAAAACCTCTTTGTTTACGAGAGTTTCCTCGTTTGGAAGACATTCTAGAAGATAGGATAGATATTTTTCACTATTTAGTTGATGACGTTTAGCTGTTTCCAACAAACTCATAATAATAGCTGTTGCTTTAGCTCCTTCAAAACTTTGAGAAAACAACCACCCTCGCTTTTTAAAATTTAGCTTAGGCTAAAAGAGTCCACTGGACTCTTTTACTCCGTCCCATAACCAATGATTTAATGGCGTGTTCAGCTAGATTATTGGAAAGGACCAGATGTCCGTCTTTTAAAATGGTCTTAAAGGTTTCTTCATACTTGAGGCTGTATTCAATAGCCCTTCCTAGTTTTGAACCTGCTAAAACTGACTGACATCGACACCAAGCAAAGAAATCTTCCATTAGGGGGTGGAGCTCTTCTTGACGTTTCTGTAGTCGTTCATCAGCTGGCAAAGCATGCAATCGCTTTTCACCTGCTTTTAAGGCCTAGTTTAAGACTAAGTTAGAACAAGGAAAACATTACAATGTAGCCATCATCCACCTTGCAAAAAAACTTATCCGAACCATGTTTTATCTCCTAAAAAAGAGCTACCATTTGACGAACAAAAAGTGATGTAATTTCTGAAATTAACACAAGATTACCTTTGAAAAAAATGGACTTTTTCAAGGGATTTTTGCCGTGCTCTAAAATCATCGCTAAATCATCAAATTGAAATAAGAAATATTTTAGATAAACTATTGACTTTTCTTATAGTTTGTCTTTCATTATAGCACATTTTTAAATCTAAGTTTACTAGTTTCAATGCTTCTATCTATTTATTCGGGAAAAAGTTTGAAAAATACTTGCTCTAGCTCTTCCCAATGGTATTTTTTGATTCTTTCCTTTATAATGGGTGTATGGATAAGAAAAAATTATTATTGATTGATGGGTCTTCTGTTGCTTTTCGGGCGTTTTTTGCACTCTATCAGCAGTTGGACCGTTTTAAGAATGCGGCTGGTTTGCATACCAATGCCATTTATGGTTTCCAGTTGATGTTGAGCCATTTGTTGGAGCGGGTGGAGCCTAGTCATATTTTGGTGGCTTTTGATGCGGGAAAGACGACCTTCCGGACAGAGATGTATGCGGACTATAAGGGTGGTCGGGCTAAGACTCCTGATGAGTTTCGTGAGCAATTTCCTTTCATTCGTGAGTTGCTGGATCATATGGGGATTCGTCACTATGAGCTGGCTCAGTATGAGGCGGATGACATCATTGGGACGCTGGATAAGCTAGCTGAGCAGGATGGTTTTGATATTACCATTGTCAGTGGGGACAAGGACTTGATTCAGCTGACGGATGAGCATACGGTGGTTGAAATTTCCAAGAAAGGTGTGGCTGAGTTTGAGGCCTTTACGCCAGATTATCTCATGGAAAAGATGGGCATCACACCGACTCAGTTTATCGATCTCAAGGCGCTCATGGGTGATAAGTCGGATAATATCCCTGGGGTGACCAAAATTGGTGAAAAGACTGGTATCAAGCTCTTGCTGGAGCATGGTTCGCTTGAGGGGATTTATGAAAATATCGATGGGATGAAGGCTTCTAAGATGAAGGAAAATCTTATCAATGATAAGGAACAGGCCTTTTTGTCTAAAACACTGGCGACCATTGATACCAAGGCGCCGATTGAGATTGGTTTGGAGGATTTGGTCTATAGTGGTCCAGATGTTGAAAATCTTGGGAAATTCTACGATGAGATGGGCTTCAAACAGCTCAAGCAGGCTTTAAATGTGTCGTCAGCTGATATGGCTGAGAGTTTGGACTTTACTATTGTTGAGCAAATCAGTCAAGACATGTTGAGTGAAGAATCTATCTTCCATTTTGAGCTTTTTGGTGAGAATTACCATACGGATGATTTGGTTGGATTTGCCTGGTCTTGTGGGGAAAAGCTCTATGCTACAGACAAGCTTGAGCTCTTGCAAGACCCGATTTTCAAGGACTTTTTAGAAAAAACACCTCTGAGAGTTTATGACTTTAAGAAGGCTAAAGTTCTCTTGCATCGTTTGGGTGTGGATTTGCAGTCGCCTGCTTTTGATAGCCGTTTGGCTAAATACCTCCTTTCGACTGTGGAGGACAATGAAATTGCGACTATTGCTAGTCTTTATGGTCAGACTTATTTGGTTGATGATGAGACTTTCTATGGTAAGGGAGTCAAGAAGGCCATTCCTGAACGCGAGAAATTCTTGGATCATTTGGCTCGTAAGCTTGCTGTGTTGGTCGAAACAGAGCCTATTTTGCTTGAAAAACTCAGCGAAAATGGTCAGTTAGAGCTTCTTTATGATATGGAGCAACCTCTAGCTTTTGTCCTTGCCAAGATGGAAATAGCTGGGATTACGGTCAAGAAAGAGACCTTGCTTGAGATGCAGGCTGAAAATGAGCTTGTCATTGAAAAACTGACTCAAGAGATTTACGAGTTGGCTGGTGAGGAGTTTAATATCAACTCGCCTAAGCAGTTGGGCGTGCTTCTCTTTGAAAAATTGGGGTTACCTTTAGAATACACTAAGAAAACCAAAACTGGATACTCGACTGCGGTGGATGTGTTAGAGCGTCTAGCTCCTATTGCGCCGATTGTTAAGAAAATTCTTGATTACCGTCAAATTGCTAAGATTCAATCCACTTATGTGATTGGCTTGCAAGACTGGATTTTGGCTGATGGCAAGATTCATACGCGCTATGTGCAGGATTTGACCCAGACTGGGCGTTTGTCTAGTGTGGATCCAAACTTGCAAAATATCCCTGTTCGCTTGGAACAAGGGCGCTTGATTCGTAAGGCCTTTGTACCTGAGTGGGAGGATAGTGTGTTGCTCAGTTCGGACTATTCGCAGATTGAATTGCGTGTTTTGGCGCATATTTCTAAGGATGAGCACTTGATTAATGCCTTCCAAGAGGGAGCGGACATCCATACTTCGACAGCCATGCGGGTCTTTGGCATTGAGCGTCCTGAGGATGTGACTGCAAACGACCGTCGCAATGCAAAGGCTGTCAACTTTGGAGTGGTTTACGGGATTTCAGACTTTGGTTTGTCTAATAATCTGGGCATTAGCCGTAAGGAGGCCAAAGCCTACATTGATACCTACTTTGAACGCTTCCCAGGTATTAAAAACTACATGGATGAAGTGGTGCGTGAGGCGCGTGATAAGGGCTATGTGGAGACCCTCTTCAAGCGTCGTCGTGAGTTGCCAGATATCAATTCGCGCAACTTTAACATTCGTGGTTTTGCGGAGCGGACAGCTATCAACTCACCTATCCAGGGTTCGGCAGCAGATATTCTCAAGATTGCCATGATTCAGCTAGATAAAGCCTTGGTTGCAGGTGGTTATCAGACTAAGATGCTTCTGCAAGTGCATGATGAAATCGTCCTTGAAGTTCCTAAATCTGAATTGACAGAGATGAAAAAATTGGTCAAACAAACCATGGAAGAAGCCATTCAACTCAGTGTTCCCCTCATCGCAGATGAAAATGAAGGGGCAACCTGGTACGAGGCTAAATAAAAAGGGGGCTAGTCCTCCTTTTTGTAGTAGAATGATGCAAGCCTTTTCAAAATGTGCTATACTGATGAAAAAGGAGGATTTCTATGAGTCAAGAATTTATCAATCCAAGTGATGGCGTGATTCGTCAGTATCTCGCAACGAGTAAAACCCTTGCTGTGGTGGGCTTGTCAGACCGTGAAGAAACAACTAGCAATCGAGTGACCAAGGAAATGCAGGCTCGGGGTTATAAAATCATTCCAGTCAATCCTAAGGCGGCAGGTGGCGAAATCTTGGGTGAAAAGGCTTATGCTAGCCTAGCGGAGATTCCTTTTCCTGTAGATATTGTCAATGTTTACCGTCGCAGTGAGTTTTTGCCAGATGTGGCGCGTGATTTTCTCAAGGCTGATGCTAAGATTTTTTGGGCACAGCTAGGACTTGAAAGTCTAGAAGCGGAAGAAATCTTGCGTGCTGGTGGATGCGATGACATCGTGATGAATCGTTGCATCAAGAGAGAACATACACGCTTGATTGAGGAAGCATAAGAAAAAGGTAGCTGGTGGGCTACCTTTTGTATTATACTCAATAAAAAGCAAAGAGCAAACTAGGAAACTAGTCGCAGGCTGCTCAAAACACAGTTTTGNNACGGCAAGGCGACGTTGACGTGGTTTGAAGAGATTTTCGAAGAGTATTAGAAAATGCCGATAAGTGTCTGCATACCAAGACTAGTGAGAATGATAGCTATCCAGCAAATGGCTCCGAGAACAATGGATTTTCCGCTGGATTTGACCATAGCTACTAGATTGGTTTTGAGACCGATAGCACTCATGGCCATGATAATGAGGAATTTGGAAAGTTGTTTGAGAGGGGTAAAGAAACTACTGGATACTCCGAGAGAGGTCAGTAGGGTGGTTAGGAGAGATGCAAGGATAAAGTAAAGGATAAAAAGTGGGAAGACTTTTTTCAGTTGTAAGCCTTGCTTATTTTTTTCTTTATGACTTTGCCAGTAGGAGAGAAAGAGAGTGATGGGGATAATAGCAAGGGTTCGCGTAAGTTTGACAATGGTTGCGGATTCGAGGGTATTGCTTTGGTAGAGGCTGTCCCAGGCGCTGGCGGTGGCTGTTACAGAGGAAGTATCATTGACCGCAGTTCCTGCAAAGAGGGCGAAGCCTTCATTGGATAGATGAAGCCAGGTACCTAGCGTTGGAAAGATGAGCGCAGCCAAGACATTGAAGAAAAAGATAACGGAGATGGCTTGGGCTACTTCCTTTTCCTTAGCATGGATAACAGGCGCTGTCGCTGCAATGGCAGAACCCCCACAGATAGAAGAACCTACTCCAATCAAGGTAGTCAGTTTTGTATCCAGGGCAAAGAAGCGCTGGAAGAGGTAGGCAACAATCAAGGCTATTGAAATGGTGGACAGGATGACAGGGAGTGAAGATTGCCCAACTGCGAAGACTTGAGAGATATTGAGACCAAAACCAAGCAAGATAACGGCATACTGGAGCAATTTCTTGGAACTAAAGGTCAATCCAACATCCAGTTGTTTATAAGACGAGAGAAAGGGATGTAGGAGCATGCCCATAAAAATCGCAAAAACGGGCGCGCCAATTACAGGGAAGAATCCTCCTAAGTACCAAGATACGATAGAAATGAGAAGGCAGACCAAGATGCCTGCTCCATTTTTTGATAGAAATGACATAAAAACCTCCAAATAGAATCTGTTACCATTATAGACCTGTAAACAGGAAAAGTAAAATAGAAAGTGGAGCCAACAATTATTTGACAAGTAGTGCTAATTATGTAACAATAATCTTACAAGAACTGTAACGAAGTCTTGGCAAAAACAAAAATACTAGAGCTCCACCTCTGGTATTTCTTTTTGTCCAGTTACATTAAAACTAAACTCAGGTTATATTTTTTTGTCGCGCTTATCTAACCACTTTCTGACTATCCACTCAGAAATGACATTACCGGTAATAGTAATCAGTAATGGTGCTAGAATAGTTGTAACGAAGATTATCAAAACCTCAATACTCTTCGAAAATCTCTTCAAACCACGCCAACGTCGCCTTGCCGTATNNTTTGATTTTCATTGAGTATTAGTTATGCTTTCACCTCGATTCCTAGTCTCATGAGATTTTCATTGAGTATTCTCAAAACATAGTGTTGTAATCAATTTAAATTAACCTACTTCAATTTGTTATGCTAGCGTTATTCTATCATGTATTTTTGCGGTCGGGGGGCTTTTGTAGTATAATAGAGATACGTTTTGAAAGTAGGAGGTATCTATGGACTTAACTAAGCGCTTTAATAAACAGTTAGATAAAATTCAAGTTTCGTTGATTCGTCAGTTTGACCAGGCTATTTCGGAGATTCCTGGGGTCTTGCGTTTGACCTTGGGGGAACCTGATTTTACAACGCCAGACCATGTCAAGGAGGCGGCCAAGCGAGCGATTGATCAGAACCAATCCTACTATACAGGGATGAGTGGTCTGCTGACTCTACGTCAGGCAGCTAGTGACTTTGTTAAGGAAAAGTACCAACTGGACTATGCTCCTGAAAATGAAATCTTGGTTACAATTGGGGCGACAGAGGCTTTATCTGCGACTTTGACGGCTATTTTGGAAGAGGGAGACAAGGTACTTTTGCCAGCTCCTGCTTATCCAGGCTATGAACCGATTGTTAACTTAGTTGGGGCAGAAATTGTTGAGATTGATACGACTGAAAATGGTTTTGTCTTGACTCCTGAGATGTTGGAGAAGGCCATTTTGGAGCAGGGTGATAAGCTCAAGGCGGTTATTCTCAACTATCCAGCCAATCCGACAGGAATTACCTACAGTCGAGAGCAGTTAGAGGCCTTGGCAGCTGTTTTACGCAAGTACGAAATTTTTGTTGTCTGTGATGAGGTTTACTCAGAATTGACCTACACAGGCGAAGCCCATGTGTCTCTAGGAACGATGTTGAGAGACCAGGCTATTATTATCAATGGTTTGTCTAAATCGCATGCCATGACAGGTTGGCGTTTGGGGCTGATTTTCGCTCCTGCGGCCTTCACAGCCCAGTTAATCAAGAGTCACCAATACTTGGTCACTGCCGCAAATACCATGGCGCAACATGCTGCGGTAGAAGCCTTGACGGCTGGTAAAAATGATGCGGAGCCCATGAAGAAGGAATATATCCAGCGTCGGGACTATATCATCGAAAAAATGACTGCTCTTGGTTTTGAGATTATCAAACCAGACGGTGCCTTCTATATTTTTGCTAAAATTCCAGCGGGCTACAATCAAGACTCCTTTGCTTTTCTGAAGGATTTTGCTCAGAAGAAGGCCGTTGCCTTTATCCCTGGTGCAGCCTTTGGACGTTACGGGGAAGGCTACGTCCGCCTATCTTATGCAGCCAGCATGGAGACTATCAAAGAAGCCATGAAACGACTTGAGGAGTACATGAGAGAAGCATGATTCAGTCTATCACGAGTCAAGGCTTGGTGCTTTACAATCGCAATTTTCGTGAGGATGACAAGCTCGTCAAAATTTTTACAGAGCAGGTTGGCAAACGCATGTTTTTTGTCAAACACGCTGGTCAGTCTAAGCTGGCGCCTGTTATTCAGCCCTTGGTGCTGGCACGATTTCTCTTGCGAATCAATGATGACGGACTCAGTTACATCGAAGACTATCATGAGGTCATGACTTTTCCCAAGATTAATAGTGACCTCTTTGTCATGGCCTATGCGACCTATGTGGCAGCTCTTGCAGATGCTAGTTTGCAGGACAATCAGCAGGATGCTCCCTTGTTTGCTTTTTTGCAAAAGACTTTGGAGTTGATGGAAGCAGGCTTGGATTATCAGGTTTTGACCAATATTTTTGAAATTCAAATTTTGACTCGATTTGGAATCAGCCTCAATTTTAATGAGTGTGTCTTCTGCCATCGGGTTGGTCAGGCTTTTGACTTTTCTTTCAAATATGGAGCCTGCCTCTGTCCAGAGCATTATCATGAGGATAAGAGACGTTGTCATCTCAATCCCAATATCCCCTATCTGCTCAATCAATTTCAAGCTATTGATTTTGAGACTTTGGAGACCATTTCGCTCAAGCCTGGAATCAAGCAAGAGCTACGCCAATTTATGGATCAATTATATGAAGAGTACGTTGGGATTCACCTAAAATCAAAGAAATTTATTGATTCCCTAGCAGACTGGGGACAATTACTAAAAGAGGAAAAGAAATGAAAAAAATCGCAGTAGATGCCATGGGGGGCGATTACGCACCTCAGGCCATCGTTGAGGGTGTCAATCAAGCCCTAGCTGACTTTTCAGATATCGAGGTTCAACTCTACGGAGATGAAGCTAAAATCAAGCAATATCTGACAGCGGCGGAGCGCGTCAGCATTATCCATACGGATGAGAAGATTGATTCAGACGATGAACCTACGAGAGCTATTCGGAAGAAGAAAAATGCCAGTATGGTATTGGCGGCCAAGGCTGTCAAAGAAGGCGAAGCAGACGCTGTTCTCTCAGCTGGGAATACAGGTGCTTTGTTGGCGGCTGGGTTTTTCATCGTGGGTCGTATCAAGAACATCGATCGTCCTGGGCTTATGTCGACTTTGCCGACTGTAGATGGGAAAGGTTTTGACATGCTAGACCTCGGTGCTAATGCGGAAAATACAGCCCAGCACCTCCATCAATACGCTGTCCTCGGTTCCTTCTATGCTAAAAATGTCCGTGGAATTGCGCAACCACGTGTTGGTTTGCTCAACAATGGAACAGAGAGTAGCAAGGGTGACCCGCTTCGTAAGGAAACTTACGAATTACTAGCAGCTGATGAAAGTTTGAACTTTATCGGAAACGTGGAAGCGCGTGATTTGATGAATGGCGTTGCGGATGTTGTTGTGGCAGATGGTTTCACGGGAAACGCTGTGCTCAAATCCATTGAAGGGACAGCCATGGGAATCATGGGATTGCTCAAGACAGCTATTACAGGTGGTGGTTTTCGAGCGAAACTAGGCGCCCTCCTTCTCAAGGACAGCCTCAGAGGTTTGAAAAAACAGCTCAACTACTCAGATGTTGGTGGAGCAGTCTTGTTTGGTGTCAAGGCACCTGTTGTCAAGACTCATGGCTCAAGCGATGCCAAGGCTGTTTATAGTACGATTCGCCAGATTCGTACCATGCTAGAAACAGACGTAGTTGCCCAGACTGCGCGTGAATTTTCAGGAGAATAAAAGAGATGACAGAAAAAGAAATTTTTGACCGTATTGTAACCATTATCCAAGAGCGACAGGGAGAAGACTTTGTCGTGACAGAATCCTTGAGTCTGAAAGACGATTTGGATGCTGACTCAGTCGACTTGATGGAGTTTATCTTGACACTGGAAGATGAATTTAATATCGAAATCAGCGACGAAGAAATTGACCAACTCCAAAGTGTAGGAGATGTTGTTAAAATCATTCAAGCAAAATAGAAATCGGAGTTCCAAGGCATTTGCTTTGGAATTTTTGATTTGGTTCAAATGACCGTTTAGGAACAGATTTAGTCTTTCTAGGGACAGGAGAAATCTGAGGACAAATAAGGGATATAATGAAATCAGAAAAATCAATCTCTAAAAGGAGAAAAAAGAAAGGATTTTTATGATGAAAAAATATCTTTATTCTAGTTTGTTAGTTCTTGCAGGAGGCGTTCTCCTAGCAAATACTACGGTAGCCTATGCTGATTCCCCATCAGCAAGTGAGAAAGAAGCGATTGCTCAATTAGTTAATCAAGGCAAGATAAAAGCTGAAGAAGCTGATCAAGTAAAATTGATTGGTTTTGAAGATAAAGAAACCCAAGCAGAGGGCAATCAAGAGAAGAAAGCTTTCAATCAATATCGTGATCCGAAAGGAACATGGATGCAAACCAATGGTAAATGGTGGTTTAAATACGGTTCAGGTGGGTATGCTAAAAATTGGGAACAATTAGATGGCAAGTGGTACTATTTTGATGACCAAGGATGGATGAAAGAAAATACTTGGATTCAACCTGATGGCAATTATTACTACTTATCTGCTAGTGGTGCTATGGTCACTGGTTATCAACGTGTGAATGGTACACCATACTTCTTTAGAGCCAGTGGTGTATGGGTAGAAAATCGTGGACAGGCACTTGGTGAATACGCAGAGACATTTGTAGGAAAAATCCCATATGTTTGGGGTGGGGCAGATTTGAATAGTGGCGTAGATTGCTCAGGATTTACGATGGCTATTCATGCTAAGTTTGATATTAGTATTCCTAGAGTAACCTATGGTCAAGCAACAGGAGGAAGCTATATAAGTAATGGTTCTCAACAAGCTGGAGATTTGATTTTGTATAATAGTGAAGAGACAAATGACCATGTAGGTATTTATGTTGGTGGTGGAAAGGTAGTTCATGCTCCATATCCAGGTCAATATGTTTCTTATATGAATCAATACGGTATTACTCAAAATACAATTCGTAGATATTGGTAATATTGTCTAATTTTTCACAATATTATTGACTTTGACAATGAAAAGTATTAGAATATAGCTAAATAAAGAGGGGAAGCCCTCTTATAGCTATTCAATAAAGGAGGAAATGGCTATGAAAAAATCTAAACTACTTACACTTGGTTTGCTTGCAGGTGCTGGTCTACTTTTGTCTATCAACCAAGCACAGGCTGCAGATACTTGGGTTAAAAATGGTGCTGACTGGAATCTTTCACAAGATGGCAGTCTAGCTAAGGATAAATGGGTACAAAATGCTGGGTCATGGTATCACTTCGACATCACTGGTAAAATGCAGACAGGTTGGCTCAAAGACGGTAACACTTGGTATTCGCTCGCAGATAGTGGCGCTATGCGTACTGGCTGGTACAAGGAAGGTAACACATGGTATTCGCTCGCAAGTAGTGGTGCTATGCGTACTGGCTGGTACAAAGAAGGATCTACTTGGTACTATCTCAAAGACAGTGGCGCTATGGCAACAGGATGGGCGACTCCAAATGGTAAATGGTCTTACTTTGAAAAATCAGGTGCTATGGTCGCAGATAGAGCTGTTCCAGCCAGTGATGGGGAAAGTTATGTCATTGGTAAGGATGGCTATCTAGCAAATAGAAAAGATGCTGGATACAATATTCATGATATTGTCAAACTTGGAGATGGGCAAGAATATTTGCTAAATGCTAAAGGTGACGATGTTATTATTGAAAAGAATGCCTGGTATATCAGACCAGAGTTCAAGAAGTTTTCTAACAAATATGGTGATGAGGTCGCAAATACTACCTTAGCTTTAGTGGATAATAAAGAAGAAGGACAAGAAATTGATCCTAAGGCAGTTGTACAGAACTTTCAAAACTTACCAAATCGCTACTACTTTGATGAAAATGGACATCGTGTGGTTAATATCCCAGCAATGACAACCTATTCAGAGATTAAAAAAGTTGGCAATGATGTCTATTTAGAAAATCCAGGTGCACGACTTCGTCTTGGAGCTACCCACTTTACAATCAATAACAATAAACTATACTATTTAGAAAATGAGCAAGGTAAGCTCAAAACAGGTTACTTTGTATTAATTGATGATGGTATGGCTACAGCCCACTATCACATCCTAGCCTATGCGGATCAATCTGGTGAAATTCTTAAGATGAAACGCTTGCCATCAGGAGTTTTAGATTATCTGGATAAAGAAATCGATGGTTTATACGGTGAAAAAATTAAAATTGAATCTCCACACTCAAACGAATATTATAAAGTGGTTGTGGTTAAATAAAAATAACATCTTCACAACTAATCGTTAACACTCTAACCAATATACCATTTTCAAGAGGCTTTAGATTTCTTGTATTTTAAAAGAAAACTAAAGACTTTTGTAGATGGAGCAGGGGATAGAGTTGTCTATAAAATAATGAAAAGGAGTCTGTCATGGAAATGAAAAATATATTTGTAGAATTGAAACAATTTGAAGAATTAACTCCAGAGGCTTTGGAGAAAGTGAATGGTGGAGGGATTTTTGAAGATGCCGTAAAATGGTGCGATAAGTTATTTAGTACGGGTAGACACTTTGCTTAAATTCACAGTATTCGTTAGAGATTAGATTTATTTATGATTATTTTAGAATTCTTAGTTTCTGTGCTATATATACTGTTGGTAGTCGTTTCAACCATGGTTCCTACTATTTATTTGGGTGCTCAAATTTCCCCAGAATTTTATAAAAAACGTTATTGGGTCCTTGTATTTTTAATTAGTTTATCTGCTCGCCAAACATTTGGAGAATTATTTCATATAGGAATCATTCTCTTCTTTTACTGTATTTTTTTACTAGTATTGCACAAGGGAAAAGGGGAAGCTTTTTTTCTTTCTCTGTATCTTTTTCTCTTCTTTCAAAGTATTCGTTATTTATTTTTGACAATTTGGATTCGTGTATTATCTGGTGAGCCTTGTTGTTTTGTAGATTCGTTTTCCACTTTATATAGATCTGTATTTGATTTATTATCAATATTTCTATGTTCTACAATTATGAAACGTTGTTCTTTGGATTTGGATTTATTCTTTTCAGATGCTTTCAAAACCCACTATTATAAGAGTTTTTTCATTATCCTACCTCTGACTGGATTTAGGATATTCTCTTCGTTTATGACCAATAGAAATAGTTCGTTCTACGTTCGTTTTGATACGACCATTTCTCTCCTGATTTTCATTCTCTTTTTCTCTTGGCTCTTTTACATCAAGCATTTGGAGCAGGTTTATCGTGATGAGCAGACCATTCAGAGACAGGAAGATGAAAATCGTTCCTTGCAAGGAATGGTGGATAAGTTGGGACATCTCTATGATGAGGTTCGAGGTTTCCGTCATGATTTTGCGGGAATTGTCGCCAGCATGGAGCCTGCCATAGCAAATCAAGACATGGCTGAGGTATCTACCATTTATCAAGATGTCTTTCTAAAGACTAATGAAAAGCTGAGGAAGGCGGATTACACGGCCTTTAATCTTCACAATATCCATGATATAGCTATTCGCAATACCTTGGCAAAAGCCATGATTGTGGCAGATAAGCAGGGAATTCATTTTAGTTTGGAGACGGTGGGGGTTGTCGAAGAGCTGGCATTGCCTATGTTGGAGGCTATCCGTATCCTCTCTATCCTCACGACAAATGCTTTAGAAGCAGCCAGTGAGGCTGAAAATCCGCAGATTCGGGTTGCTTTATTGGCAGGTGATAGGAGTGTCCGTTTTATCATTGAAAACACTCGTAAGAAAGAAGAACTGAATCCCAGTATTCTCAGTCAAAAGGGTTACTCTACCAAGGATAACCACAGTGGACTGGGCTTGGCAACCTTGGAGGACATGGTTTTTCATTATGATTTAAACTTAGATACCCAGCTAGGAGAGACGACTTTTAGACAAGATTTAGAATTGCCATTTAAGGATGAGAAACGAGGGGGAGAGGAATGAGAATTTTAGTTTTGGAAGACGATAGAGTCCAGCAAGGACGGATAGAGCAGACTTTACTAGATATCGGTCGCTCTCGCAATTTAAGATTGGAAATTGATATTGCCAAAAACTATGGGGATGTTGAAAAGTATTCTCAGTATTTTGACCATTACCAGCTCTATTTATTAGATTTAGAGATTGATGGAGAGCGTGAACGGGGCTTTCAGGTTGCTCAACAGGTTCGGGAGCGGGATCCTTTTACAAGCATTGTCTTTGTGTCCACGCACTCGGAGGCCTTACCTCTAGCTTTTCGCTACCACTTGTCTGCCTTGGATTTTATTTCCAAGGATCAGCCAGAGGCGGACTACTGTCATCAGCTGGAGCGCTGTCTGGACTATGTACTGGCAGTAGATAAGAGGGAAAATATGCGTCTCTTTACCTATAGTTTTGAGGGAAGACGGGGCTTCACTCTGCCCTACCATGAAATTTTAGCCTTTGAAACTTCAGTGGAATCCCATCGTATCAAGGTCTACTATGCCAATCATTCTATCAAGACCATTTATGGCAGTCTCAAGGATATCGCTGCCAAGGCTGAAAAAGATTACTTTGTCTATGCCAATCGCAATACGTTAGTCAGTTTACAGGCTATTGAAGAGATGACTGCCACAGAAGTGACCTTGTTAGAAGGCTTGCATTTCCCCGTATCACGAACAGCCAGAAGAACCCTTAAAAAATATCTTAATGTCTAATATCTGTTAGATTTGAATGAGTTTATCAATAAGAATATCGGAAAATTTTCTGATATTCTTATTTTTTGACTTCTTTTTCGAATAGATAAGTAAGAGGAAAAGAAAAGGAGTTTGCTTCATGTATCTACCGATTTTCTATTCATGGTATATTAAATTATTTTTCAAATAAAATTTAATTTAGTTGTACATTTTCGAAATTTTTTTCGAATAGATAAGTAAGAGGAAAAAGAAAGGAGTTTGCTTTATGTATCTACCAATTTTCTATTCATGGTTCATTAAATTATTTTTTAAATAAAATTTAATTTAGTTGTACATTTTTGAAATTTTTTTCGAATAGATAAGTGAGAAGAAAAAGAAAGGAATAAAATAATGAAAGAACATTATTACGGATTTGTTGAGCTAACTTCGGAAGAATTGACCGATATTCAAGGTGGAGAAAATTGGACGAAGACCCTTGCAGATTGGTACATTGGATTTCGTAGAGGTTTTGGTTTTTAGGAGGATAAGAGATGAATGAAATGAATGATAAGTATACTATTGAAGTATTAAAGGAAAGCGACTTAGCCTTGCTGGTGGGTGGTAGTGAGGCAAGTTACCAACATGGTTTAATGGTGGGGTTCATTTTACGTCGTGCGTTATTTGGATTCTAAGATAATATTTAGAGAGTGAAGCTTACCTACAACAATGAACAGAATATATGAAAAAGGAAATACAAATAACTACCTTTTTCAATTGTTAAGAATCAAAAAAGGAGAATAAGATGGAACAAATTAAAAATATGGAAAATAATTTTCATGTAATGAGTCATGAGGAATTGGCCGATGTAGAAGGAGGCTTGCTATTTGGTCTGGTAGTAGTTGGAGGAGTCGCAATTGCAGGAACATTTTTATTGGGTGCGGTAGATGGTGCTTCAGGAGCACATGCTAAGCGTCGTGGACGTTAACAGGGAAGGAAGAGCGCTGATGGAACGCATAATAGAAAGTTGGATTACTAGGGTAGAGAATTTTTACAGTTTGCAGTCAATTCCTGTAAAAGTATTTATTTTCATAGTTGGAGTAGTTGGGATTTATGCTTTAGGGACATTACTTTTAGGACCGGTTTATTGGGCGGGGCAGAAGTTTGGCGAAATGGTTTACAATTATTTGTTTTAATAAAAAATTATAGATAAAGAGGAACAGACATAATGAATATGATAAAAATTGAAGAAAAATTTACAAGTCTTACAGAAAAAGATTTGGCAACAGTAGAGGGTGGTCGAGTGTCATGGAGAGGTAATATTAACATCGATGTCCACAAAGTGATTGATAGTACGGGAAGATTTTTCGGTGGTATCTATAATGCTGGTAGATCATTTGGGCGAAATGTTTACAATGCATTTTATTAATATAGTTTATTAAAATGAATATCATATATTATATTTTTGAATTCGTTTTCGAATAGATAAATAAGAGGAATACAGGGAATGATTATTTCAGTAATTCAAGATTTGGATGAAACAATTTAATAAACACTGCTATACCAAACTTGTCAAGTTTGCAACAAGACAAGCATTAAAATAAAAAAGGAGGCATTCGTTATGAATACAAAAACGATGTCACAATTTGAAATTATGGATACTGAGATACTTGCTTGCCTTGAAGGTGGCGGATGCAATTGGGGAGATTTTGCCAAAGCAGGTGTTGGAGGAGGAGCAGCACGAGGTCTTCAGCTAGGAATTAAAACAGGAACATGGCAAGGTGCAGCAACTGGTGCTGCGGGAGGAGCTATATTTGGAGGTGTGGCCTATGCAGCGACATGTTGGTGGTAATTATGGATTTTAAAAGTTTTATTATTGGTTTAGTAGTTGGTATATTTGGTCCCTATATGGATGATCTAATTAGAAAAAAATTTTTAAAGTCTTCGGAGAAGAAAACAGAAAAATTTGTCAAAAAATAATCAAAACGATAAATGATGAATCTGATTCAAAATTATCTTGCACATGTAAAGAGGACCATCTCTCCTCTTATCAGGTAAATAGGAATCTTGCAGTAGCGAATCAAAAAAGGAGTAACTATGAATCGTAATTTAGAACGGTGTTATCTATTCTGACTATGAATAGATCATACCAGAGGTGGCTTATAAATAGCGGGGACATTAGAAATTGAAGTAACTTTAAATAGGATGTCGTAAATGTTGCTATCAATGATTTATTTGTCCCAAGCTTGCCTAGGGTGTCAGTAAAAAATCAATTTCCTTTCAAAATAGCATATTTTTAGTAGGTAGGACGTTTGTTCTGCCTATTTTTTGCTAAAAAGTGCAGTTGAAGTGTCTATTTGCATCATTTGGAGTTTTACATGTATTTTTGATAAAAAATAGGTATAGAAATTAGGAAAGTTGAAGAAAAGGAATGAAGGAGGTCTTAGTTTGTGATTTTTTACATACTTTTAAGGCTTGATGAACCAGTTTGAACTAATATATAATTGCTAGAAATTGAATACACTACTCCTTGAGGGCATTTTGCCCTTTTTTATATTTTACAATAAGTGTAAAAGGAGAGTTTTTATGCGTTACGGTTATGTTCGAGTATCTACAAGAGAACAAAATATTGATAGGCAATTTTCAGCATTGGTAGAAAACAAATTATCAAAAGAGAATATTTTTATTGATTACGTTTCAGGAAAAGATTTTGACAGAATGGAATATCAAAAATTATTAACTACCTTGAAAGAAAATGATGAATTGGTTATTAAATCAATTGATAGGTTGGGAAGAAACTATGATGAAATTTTAGAACAATGGCAATCGATTACTAAGAAAAAGAAAGTAAATATAACTGTTTTAGATTTCCCCTTATTAAATACAAAGAATAGCAATGATAATATCACAGGAAAACTAATCTCCGATATCGTTTTACAAGTCCTATCTTATGTGGCACAGTTTGAAAGAGAACAAATCAAACAAAGACAAATGGAAGGAATACGGGAAGCACAGAAAAAAGGGAAGAAATTCGGTAGACCAAAATTGGTTGTCCCGAATAATTTCCCTGATGTGATAGCTCAATATAAGAAAAAAGAAATAACCTTACGAGAAGGTGCAGACATCTTAGGAGTATCAAAAAGCACCTTTCATAATTGGATAAAAAATTCATATTTCCTGTCAAAAAACCTAGGATTTTTTGACAGGAAATACACTCTATTCTAGAGCCGTTTTAGTTAGAAAAAAAGGTTCTAAAATCAAGCATTTTGACCGATTATTATTACACTTCCATTTTATCAAGTTTGTCCAAAAAAGTCTAGGTTTTAGGACAAACTGATTACTTTACAATAAATAAAAATAGGGGGACACGAAATGGACACCAAAGCTAAAAAGTTCACACTTGCAACGATTTCAGCTCTATCACTTCTTGGGGTAGGAATTGTTACATCACAATCAGTAGCTGCTAATGATAGGCTGGTTTCCACTCAAGCAATCAATGGTCAATCCTACAATATCTTGAACTCTGAGGTTACTAGTACTTCTTCTGGTACTACTCTGGTTGGGATTGAAGGGACTTTCTTAACGCCAGATAAACAGGCTATCTTAGACCGTATCAATGCCATTCGAAAAGAGGCAGCAGACGAAGGTCTAGTTACTAGCTATGTTCCTATCAAATGGTCAACTGCGCTAGAAAAAACAGCCTTCGTTCGGGCAGCAGAAGCTTCTGTAACTAGGCATCATAAACGTTTATCTAATAAAGATATTTGGAGTGCCTGGCCTTCAGGGAATTTTTCACTAGCCGAAAACTTAGCTTGGAACTATGATGGATTTATGATAGCTATTAATCAATGGTATGAGGAAAAAGCAGATTACGTCAAATCTCGTAGTGGGGCAAGTGTATCTGGTCAAACTGGACACTACGAATCCTTAATCAATCCAGAATTGACCTATATGGGTTTGGCAGCCTTTGAAAACCCTGTCACTCAAAATGGACGGATTACCATTGCACAAAGTTTCGGAACAGCATCTGGTGGCTCTGAAGAATTAGCTGGTGGTTATGGAAAGGCCATTCAATATACAGAAGCAAATTCTTCTCAGACTCAAACATTTGCGACTAAGGCGAATCTTTTTGACAAAGACTTGAAGGCAATCGGAACTCATACCAGTAAGAAAACAAAACAAGGTAAGTCTAACGGGACTAATAAACCAGGTTTCTTTTTTCAAATGCAAGATATTGGTAGGGGTATGGGTTTTTGGCAACAATCGGGCTCTCGTTGGTGGTTTATGCAACTTGATGGGTCTTACCCTTACAATCAGTGGGCAAAATTAGATAATATCTGGTATCACTTCGATAGTTCAGGCTGGATGCAGACAGGTTGGTTGAAAGACGGTAAGGCTTGGTACTATCTCGACGGTTCAGGCGCTATGAAGACTGGTTGGCTCAAAGATAACGGTAGCTGGTACTATCTCGACGGTTCAGGCGCTATGAAAACAGGCTGGTTTACAGTTTCTGGTAAATGGTACTATGCCTATAGCTCTGGTGCACTAGCAATCAATACGACTACACCTGATGGCTACCGTGTTAATTACAACGGTGAGTGGATCTAGGATAAGATTATAAAAAATAGATAAAAAGAAAAGGAATACAAAAATTATGAAAAAAATCGTTTTAACGACTACAGTAGTTTTATCACTTGTAGCAACAGGAGCTACGATTTCAAGTGTCAATGCCGCAAGTGTTCCAATGGTCAAGAAATGGTCTCCAGCAGCCAATGCCTATGTTGAAGTCCCTGCTCCTGGTTATCGTGATACAGATTTAGTCGCAACAGATGTGACTCTTGTAGAGAAAAGAGAAGCAAAAGGTAAAGAAAAATTAACAGATGTTTTATCTGCTTCAAAGTCAAAAACTAATTTTGTAACGGTTGATTGGGTAGATAATGTTTATCAAAAAGAATTTTCTAAGCAATTTGCAAGTTTTGAATCCAATGGTATCGCCACATTCAACGGTAAAACAATTGTCTTTAAAGCAACAGACTATGGTATCTATACCATGAAGTTTGAACTAAATGGTACTCGCTATAAGTTAACTGCTGATGTCAGAGAAAATCTGGGAAAAGGAGGTCCTTTTTACACTTATATAACCAAACTAGAAGTCTTATCAACTAATCAAGCAAATACTATCTCAAATACGAGTACTGAAAAACAAATAGAAGCAACAATTACAAAGGTTGAAATTCATCATTTTGGATTTAATTTTGAAGGTGTACTCTCAGAGCCACTACAACACGGAGGAGATAATGCAGCTAGAGGAAATGTTACTCTAATTGATAAGGCTAGCGGAAAAATTGTGTATCAACATAATAATGATGTCATCTTTAGTGGTCTAACTAATGACGTCAACGACCAATTTCTTTTGCCTTTAATTTATAGCAATCAATTTAAAGGGGATGTTTTCGATATCAGACAGTTTCCTGCTGGAACATATATCTTGGAGATGTCTGGAGAAGCTGGCTCTCCGCGCGATCACTCAATTGATAATAGAAAACGTGTCTTTAAAGTTAGAAAAGAGGTGACTATCGGAAATCCTTCGACAAATTCAAATACTAACACAACAACTCAATCAGGTTCGAATTCATCTAGCTCGTCAACTTCTACAAGTTCGTCATCTGGAAACTATTCTAACACGGATACAACCATGATGACCCATCAGTCTAAATCTACTTGGATGTATTCGAATGGTCGCTGGTGGTATAAACACGAAGATGGCACTTATACAACTAATGACTGGGAAAAAATCAATGGTGTTTGGTATCGTTTTGATAACTCTGGTTGGATGCAAACTGGCTGGGTAAAAGACAACGGCACGTGGTACTATCTCGACGGCTCAGGTGCGATGAAGACAGGTTGGGTCAAAGATAACGGTAGCTGGTACTACCTTCAAGATTCAGGAGCTATGAAAACAGGCTGGATGAAAGTATCTGGCAAATGGTACTATGCCTATAGCTCTGGTGCACTCGCAATCAATACAACTACACCTGACGGTTATCGTGTCAATTACAACGGTGAGTGGGTATAAAAACAATTTCAAATTGTAAGATTAAACATATGAAAAAATTATTTCTATTCAGTATCAGTATTTTAGCTATCTCCATTTTAACAGCTTGCCAACCTCAGAGTAAAAACACTTCCTCAGAAAGTTCTGAAACAACTACTTCTAGTAGCAGTTCGCCTACTTCCACATCAGAAGAGAAGAAAAATGATTACACCCTATATAATCCTGTCCTTAAAGAATATGCCAAAGTATTAGATGATTCATCAGCTTCACCTAAAGAGCTCAATTCAAAAGCAAACTTAAAAAATACTTATCCTAAAGAATACTCTGGACTACAGTATAGCTTGTATGATTTAGACCAAGACGGTAAACTATTTATTTAATAATGTTTGTTTTAGGAGTTCTTTGATAATGAAAAAATAATTTTATTAACTACTTATCTTCATGCACAATAATTTAATTTTTACAAATACAAATAGTAACTAACGGAGAATTTTATATGAATCGCAAAATAGTTTTAATTTCACTACTTCTTTCAGGATGCATTCTGACTGCATGTACTCATACTAAGTCTCAAAGTAATCAAGAAGAAAAACAAATAGAACAAGTATCTTCAAAAAGCAAAAGTACTGAATTTGCTGAACACTTATCAAAAAATGAAACCATTATCTATGATTTAGAAAATTCTAAATCAACCTCAAAAGAAACTAGAATCGAATTTTTATTAGTTGCCAAAAATAACACAATTACAGCATTTGATTTACGCGGAAGTAAAAATAGCGAACATTTAACATTAGGCGATGTAAGTAAATTATCTGACAAAGAAGTTATTGAGAAAGCGAAAGAACTTCATAAGCAAAATATAAAAACTTATTATGACAACCTCGTCAATTATTATAAGGAAGATTTAGAACTTACACAAAAGGAACTAGATGAATATAAAGCAAAACTAGACAAATATCCTGAAGGGTCAGTTGGAATAGCAAATGGTTCAGCTGAGGAACATGAGCAACGAATTGACCGACATAAAAAAACTATACAGGCATTAGAAAATTCCAATGAACTTACAGAATTATCCAAACCTGGTACCGGCTCTTATTCTATCAAGTTAAAAACAGATGGTAGCGGAAATCAGACTGCTTTTGAATATTTAAAATATACTGGAACAATATTTGATAAGAAAAATAAGGAAATTGATATTTCAAATCCACTAAAAAATTACTTCCCTACAACTGAAGACAATGGTTTTGGTGTTTCTTCATTTTATGCTATGGATATCTACGATTCGACTTTTAATATTGGAGTAAATAAAGACCATGAAAATACAATCGCAATTCGAACCAATAAAAATACACTCTTCACGCTTGACAGTCCTAAAACAAACTTAAAGAATATTACCGTTGATAAAAAGTAATGATTATTCTGCAATTCAAAATGGAGATTTTTCTAGTGTCGCAGGCACTTGGAGGAATCGTACAGGTATTGAATTCACCTTTGACAAAAATGGTTTAGTAAGTGATCATTCCAAGATTTCAATTGAACATGCTAAGGAAATTGACCACTATCTCAAGGCAAGTTCTGTTTCTAAAGATGGAGGTGCTGGTGCAGCTATTGCCTTTTTACCAGCAGGAATCCCTATAACCATGTCTGTCACCTCTTCTTCAGATAATGGCTATACTGACTCGTCTGATATTACACAAGACCGCTTATGGTTTGGACACCAACTTATCAATGGTAGTACCGAGGGATTTTTTTACAAGGTAGAATAGTTTTAATAGACTTACAAATTTATCAATAAGAATGTCGGAAAATTTTCTGATATTCTTATTTTTTTGACTTCCTTTTCGAATAGATAAGTAAGAGGAAAAAGGAAGGAGCCTAGTTCATGTTTATATCAGTGTTCTACCCATGGTTCACTGAGTTATTTTTTAAATAAATTTAATTTAGTTGTACATTTTTGAATTGTTTTTCGAATAGATAAGTAAGAGGAAAAGAAAAGGAGTTTGCTTCATGTATCTACCGATTTTCTATTCATGGTATATTAAATTATTTTTCAAATAAAATTTAATTTAGTTGTACATTTTCGAAATTTTTTTCGAATAGATAAGTGAGAAGGAAAAGGAAGGAGTCTAGTTTATGTATCTACCGATTTTTTATTCATGGTACATTAAATTATTTTTTAAATAAAATTTAATTTAGTTGTACATTTTCGAATTATTTTTCGAATAAATAAGTAAGAGGAAAAAGAAAGGAATAAAATAATGAAAGAACATTATTACGGATTTGTTGAGCTAACTTCGGAAGAATTGACCGATATTCAAGGTGGAGAAAGTTGGGTGAAGACCCTTGCAGATTGGTACATTGGATTTCGTAGAGGTTTTGGTTTTTAGGAGGATAAGAGATGAATGAAATGAATGATAAGTATACTATTGAAGTATTAAAGGAGAGCGACTTAGCTTTGCTGGTGGGTGGTAGCAAGGAAAGTTATCAACGGGGTCTAATTACAGGTCTATTGTTACGCGGTATATTTATTGGAACCCCATTTTTTAGAAGATAAGATTTAGAAAAAATAGAACAAGAGGAGAAAAAAGATGACAAATTTTGACAAAATGGAACAGAACTTTGTAGCTCTTACAGAAGAAGAGTTGATGGATGTGGATGGGGGAGCATTGCCTCTTGTAATCGCCGGAGTGTCTATCTGGAAGATAGGTGCAGCAGTAGCAGGTGGAGCAGCAGCGCTTTTTGCTGGAGGAGCAGCTTTGGGGTATTATGCGAATAGACCATAATCTGATTGTAGTCAGAGAGGCATTTCTATGTTTTTAAAAAAAGAAGTGATATTATTAGGGGTATTGTTATCGCTACGTATTATTTTTACTATCGTTCAAATTTTAATTGATTATAAAATATTATCTGGACAGTATAGTGTAAATTTTATGGATATTTCAGAAGTATTTACTTATCCAATACTCATTTTAATCATTTACATAGCAATAAAATATAATACAAAGGAGTAATGACGAATATGAACTTAGAACAATTTTATCAATTATCTGACGATGAATTAGTGGGAACAAAAGGTGGTTTTGGTCTTGCGGAAGCAGTTGGGATTGCAGGAGTACTGAATGCTGCTGTACAAATTTTTAATGCTGGTTACAAATTTGGTTCAGATTTGGCTCGTCGTGGGCGTTAGATAATGAATAATCGCAACCTTAATCTCAATACATTGTTACCTAAACTAGCCACTATATTTCCTTTGTTGGGAATAATTCTTAATGTCGCGCTTCATGTGATTCGTACAGGTTCGTTAGTATACTTTAATTGGCAATGGACTTTGGTTGGTTTGCTTTTCTCAGCATATTTTGGTATTTTTCGCAAAGATTTGTCAAAAAATAATCCAAACTATAAATGAAGAACATGAATCAAAAGGATTTTGTGTATATGAATGGTAGCGTTTTTCCGCCATTCTTGTCAGGTAAATAGGAGCTTTCTATGAAAACATTTTTATTAGGCTTTACTGAGGGTTATTTTACCGTATCGCTCATAATCTACATCGCAACGTATTTGATTTTGAGAAATCCAATCAATACCCTATTTTATCCAGAAATTTACCCTGTTTTATTTGGGCTCTTTTATCTAGGATATAAGGTCAATAAAAAGCGAGTAGAGTAAACAGTTAAGAATGACTTGTTAGTCTGCGCTAAAATGGCTAGGCTAGAATCTAGGAATGCATCACATTGGAGTTTAATATGAAATTTATTAAATCAATACTGAAAGTTTGGCCTGAAATTATGGTATTACTTAGTTCAATGTCTTATATCATCATCAGATTAGTAGCTGACATGAATAAAGTATCTTTACTTACTTGGTTTGATAGTTTCAATATACCAACGATTGCATTATTTATGATGGTCTTCATTCTTTTATACAGAAGTAAAGAAAAAAAGAATGGATAAATTTGAGGTAGTAGACGCTCTATAGGGAATAGGTGTCTTATAGTAACGAATCAAAAAAAGGAGTAACTATGAATCGTAATTTAGAACGGTGTTATCTATTCTGACTAGGAATAGATTATACCAGAGGTGGCTTAGAAATAGCAGGGACATTAAAAATTGAAGTAACTTTAAATAGGATGTCGTAAAGGTTACTATCAATGATTTATTTGTCCCAAGCTTGCCTAGGGTGTCAGAAAAAAATCATTTTCCTTTCAATAGCATATTTTTAGTAGGTAGGACGTTTGTTCTGCCTATTTTTTGCCAAAAAAGTGTATTTGAGCTGTTTATTTGGAGTTTTACATGTATTTTTTGATAAAATTTGATAAAATAGGTATAGAAATTAGGAGAGTTGAAGAAAAGAAATGAAGAAGGTTTTAAGATATTTTTTAGTATTTGTTTTTCTATTTTTGATGAATATTTTCATCTTTAAGATACTAGCAACTCTGGGATTTCAGCTGACAATGAGTGAAAAGAGTTATATTGTACCACCGCTGTTTTCGATTATCGTTTTGTACATGATTGACAAAAGAATTAGGAAGAAAAAGAAATCTTTGTAATCAACTTAAGGAGTATTACTATGGATGAGTTGAAACGTGAAATTGGTTATAAAATCAAAACTATTAGGCGATCTTGTGGAAAAACTCAGATAGATATTTGTGGTGATGAATCAGAGTTGACGATTCGTCAGCTAGCACGTATTGAAAATGGGCAAGCTTTAGCAACACTTCCTAAATTATTATTGATTGCGGATAAACTTGGAGTATCATTACAGAATATTGTGGATGTTAAGGTTATAGAGATTCCAAAAGGATTCCTAAAACTCAAAGATGAGCTGATTCATTCTCAAACCTACGCTGATAAGGGAAGAATCGAACGAAAAGAAGCTATACTTGAGGAAATATATGAAAACTATTATGAGAATTTGCCTGAGGAAGAGCAGTTAATTGTGGATGTGACACAAGCTCGTTTTGATATTTATGGTAGTTCAGATGTGACCTACGGTTTAGGGTTAGTGGAAGAATATTTCCAGCAGTTATTAAAAAAGAAATATTTTTCTGTAAATGATTTGTTGATTATTGAATTGTATTTCTTTTGTTGTGCTATGGGATTAGAAGATAAAGAACATTTTGAGGAGTTAGCTCAAAAAGTATTGCTATGTTCAGAATATGAAGATAAGGCTAGCCTAGCTCAGATGGAAAAAGTTCTTCTGAGCCTATTTATCCAAATTCAGACAGAAGATAGTCTGATATATATTCAAACATTTGAGAAAATTATTGCTAAAACAAGACATGTTTTTTACCGACCTCATCTATTTTTGCTAAAGGCAAAATATGCTTTATTTGTAGACAAGAATATTTTAGAGGCAGAAAGTTTCTATGAAAAGGCAATTTCTCTAGCAGAATTGCTAGATGATCAGATATTAGTTCAGAGAATCTTAGAAGAAAAACAAATAGATTTCCCAACAACCTGACTTCTAAGTCATGTTGTTTTTTTCATGTTTTTGTTATATTAAACCTATAAAGAAAACGCTCTCAAAAAGAAAGGAGGTTTATTATGGTTGGAACGTTATTTGTCCCTTTAAGTATAAGAGTTTGGTTCTATCTATAATATCAGGTAGAGATTAATGGAATAAAGTATTCTTATATTGGATTAAAGGAATGTTTTAATAGGTTTCCTACATTAGTATAGAGGATGAAACTCAATTTTCAATGATATAAAAGAGTGATTTGGAGATTGTGAGGGTTGAGTATGTTTATTTATGATGTAGGAAGTGTAAACTAAAAAGGAGGTAGTAATCGTATAAAAGTTAAATAGACATTATCTTTTATTGAGTCTTAGTGATATAAAAGTAATTTGATAATCTAGGAAAATGTAGTAGTAATTTATTTATTATAGATATGTTAATAAAAGTAGTATAAAATATAGACGAACATTTGAAGAGAGTTAGGAATACAACATGTGCGAATTAACTCTCAATAAAACATACATAATATACAAAAGGAGTACACTAAAATGAAATCTAAAAGAATGGAATTTCATAATAAATTTCTCATTGTTTCAGCAATGTTAGCAGTCATTAGTTGGTTAAGCTTAGGTGTTGTTTCTTTTCCTATGTTGGCTGGGACATTAGGAATTTCGACAAAAGCTGCTGCTACTGTAGTCAATTTGATTAGTGCTTATAGTACAGTTACAGCAGTAATTTCAATTGTAGGTGCAATCACAGGAGTAGGTTCTATTGGTTCGGGTATTGCAGCAACAGTTCTTTATATATTGAAAAAGAAGGGTGCTGCTAAAGCAGCTCTATGGTAGAACTAGATGAAAATACTTTCTAAAAAAGAATGTGAAAGTATTTTAGGTTATCTTAATTTTATTGGGATAACCCTTTTGTTTTTTGTTATCATAAGTTTGTCAATCTATTTTAAAAGCTATCTTCCTTTTCAAGGGAAATTATTTTTACTTTTTTTGGTAGTAGATTACGCTACTTTGAATCGTTATAATATGAAACTGCCTATCCAAAGTAAAAAAATAAATACTTTCTATATAAGGAAAAACTATATTTTTCTCTATCTTCTTGCCATTGTCAAGAAATATTATTCTTTCCAAATTTTACAATCATTCATTTATTTATTTATTTTGTATTTTCTAGATATTATTGGATATTTTTATTTATACATTACTCTTTGTTTGATAGTTATTCAAATTATTTCTTTAATTCTACCTAGTTTGTTTTCAATTATAAGTAAATTGTTCTTATTTTTATCTATAGGACTATTGTCTATAGAACAAGGACAAGTTGTAATTTATGTCATACTACTCAATTATTTTATTTTAGTTATGGGGATATTAGATAATCACGCGAGTAATTTCTATTTTAAAAGCAGTCGAATGAGCCAAAAAAGATTTCGTAGCAGTCTATTTATATTGCTTCGTTTTTGTTGGTTAAATAAAGGGTTAACTTTTTCTTTTATTTTGATTAGTATTCTTCTTTCCTATCTATTTTGGTATATGATGACGATGTTATCAATTGATGGTACAAAAATACCAATATTGTTTCTTTATACCTCAATATATATCACATTAATGGAGGCAATAATAGGGAATCATAAATCCTCAATTGGGGTAGATCTAGCTTTACTTCAATTATCTGCTCTTAATCATTCTAAAATGAATTTCTTTTTTAAGAATGCACAACTAATGATGTTGACGCATTTAATCTCTTTCTTACAATTTTCATTGTTGTTATGTTTGATTCCGGTGACAAGTTATAGTAATGATATAAAAAGTATTTTGTTGAATTTGTTATTGATTCCATTCAATTATTTTATAGCCTATGTCTATTATAAGAAAGCTCTATTTTTAATTAAAGGTACAGTTAGTTTATTGAGATGGAGTTTTCTGGTTTTATATTGTTTTCTGATATTATTTGTAACTTTAGTAGGGGGCATTAGATGAGAAAAAGTGGTTTTCTGATTTACTATGTGTTATTTTGTACGGTCTGTTTTTCACTAGGTTTACTTTTAAGCTTTATATTAAAAAGTGAGACTTTTGCTACTATACCTCCGAAACTGGAATTACAATTTACATTGACAGTTTTACAGGCAAATTCTACAAATTTTTTGCTATATCTATTCTGTTTTCCGATTTCGCCCTTATTGCAACTTTTTGATTTGCTATCTTTAGGAATACAATTGGGTATATCTGGTCAGATGATTGGAATAGTAGCTACAATAAAAGGAATATTACCTCATGGTCTTATTGAAATACCGAATTTTATTTGGTATCAAGGTATGAGTCAGTATCTTTTATACCGATTATTGAAGGATAGGGGAATTGAAAATATACTTATTTATATAAAAAGTAATTTAAAATGGTATATCATTTCTTATATTTTATTAATTTTAGCAGCGTTGATAGAGGGAATTAAATTATGAAAATTGAAAATGAATCTAAAAGTTATGATAAATGTATACTGAAAAATATATCACTAGAGATTGATAAGGGAATTTACAGAGTTGAAGGAGAGAATGGTTCAGGAAAGAGCACCCTTCTACAACTTTTAGCTGGGCTAGAGACTTTTGATAGTGGTTTAAAGAATTGTGTCTCCAAAGATGTACTATACCTTGATACCAATCAGCTTGGGGTTATTCCATTTACTATAGAAGAAAATTTGCAGTTGTTGTGTGATTCTTTTCAAATCCATCTATCATTTGAGGATAAAGAACAAATTAATACTTTTTTTGATAATAAAATCGGAGATAACTATATGACAGCATCTACTGGAACAAAATTCAAATTAGGCTTATCCTTAATTTTTGCTAAAAATTGGGATTATATTTTTATTGATGAGACCTTATCAACAGTGGATGCAAGAAGTATTGATATGATTGCTAAACGTTTAATTTCCATGAAAGAAAGCTCTACTATTATATATGTATCTCATAATTTATTGAATCAAGAATTGATTAGCAAATCTCAAAGGATTTTAATAGAGGAAGGACGGGTTTATGAAATTTCAAACAAATAATAGTTTATACAAATTAATGAATCTGATTATTTATCTTTTTCTTTTATATTTGTTTATTGATTTACTGATGAAGTCGGGAATTTTAGATGAACAAATTGATAAATTATCTGAACTATCTAATCTTTTTACAATTAAAATAGAAACAATATTGACAGTGATTTCTGTTGTTTTCACATTTATAGCAACTCTTATTGAATATGGATTTTCTCTCTTTCTGATTACATTATTTTTTGATAAGGATAAGAGGAACTTTGGAGATATTCTTTTATCTAAAAATATAACCTTAAGTTTTAGCATTTTACTTTGTTACTTATTTAATCCATCGGATATAAAGTTTGCTTATTTCAGCATATTGACAGTATTACTAATTGGGATAACAAATTATGCGAGATTTAAAAATTTAAGATTGACAGTAGTATTTTCTGTACCATTTTTATTTAATGCTATAGTGTCTATTATAAATAGTTTTTAGAAATACTAAAATTTCTTTTCTTTACTTAATAATGACACGAAATCATTTCGGTTTTATTAACTTGGAATTCTTATATTTTCTAGGTAGAACGTTTGTTCTGCCTATTTTCTTTATCCAAAAAGTGCAGTTGGGAGGGAGATAGGCGCATTTGGGGAGGAAGTCCAGTTTTTGTTTGAGGATTGGGGTAAGATAGTTGTTATCAGATGAGTTTATACTCTTCGAAAATCAAATTCAAACCACGTCAACGTCGCCTTGCCGTATATATGTGACTGACTTCGTCAGTCCTATCTACAACCTCAAAACAGTGTTTTGAGCAGCCTGCGGCTAGTTTCCTAGTTTGCTCTTTGATTTTCATTGAGTATTAGGAAAAAGGAGATGAAGATGAAATTTGGGAAACGTCACTATCGTCCGCAGGTGGATCAGATGGACTGCGGTGTAGCTTCATTAGCTATGGTTTTTGGCTACTATGGTAGTTATTATTCTTTGGCTCACTTGCGAGAATTGGCTAAGACGACTATGGATGGGACGACGGCTTTGGGCTTGGTCAAGGTGGCAGAGGAAATTGGTTTTGAGACGCGAGCAATTAAGGCGGATATGACGCTCTTTGACTTGCCAGATTTGACTTTTCCTTTTGTTGCCCATGTTCTTAAGGAAGGAAAATTGCTCCACTACTATGTGGTGACTGGGCAGGATAAGGATAGCATTCATATTGCCGATCCAGATCCTGGGGTGAAATTGACCAAACTGCCACGTGAGCGTTTTGCGGAAGAATGGACAGGAGTGACTCTTTTTATGGCACCTAGTCCAGACTACAAGCCTCATAAGGAACAAAAGAATGGTCTGCTCTCTTTTATCCCTATATTAGTGAAGCAGCGTGGCTTGATTGCCAATATCGTTTTGGCAACACTCTTGGTAACCTTGATTAACATTGTGGGTTCTTATTATATGCAGTCTATCATTGATACCTATGTGCCAGATCAGATGCGTTCGACGCTTGGGATTATTTCTATTGGGCTGGTTATCGTCTATATTCTCCAGCAGATTTTGTCTTACGCTCAGGAGTATCTCTTACTTGTTTTGGGGCAACGCTTGTCGATTGATGTGATTTTGTCCTATATCAAGCATGTTTTTCACCTGCCTATGTCCTTTTTTGCGACACGTCGGACAGGGGAAATCGTGTCTCGTTTCACGGATGCTAATAGTATCATCGATGCGCTGGCTTCGACCATTCTTTCGATTTTCCTAGATGTGTCAACAGTTGTCATTATTTCTCTTGTTTTATTTTCACAAAATACCAATCTCTTTTTCATGACTTTATTGGCACTTCCTATCTACACAGTGATTATCTTTGCCTTTATGAAGCCGTTTGAAAAGATGAATCGGGACACCATGGAAGCCAATGCGGTTCTGTCTTCTTCTATCATTGAGGACATCAACGGTATTGAGACTATCAAGTCCTTGACTAGTGAAAGTTCACGTTATCAAAAGATTGACAAGGAATTTGTGGATTATCTGAAGAAATCCTTTACCTATAGTCGGGCAGAGAGTCAGCAAAAGGCTCTGAAAAAAGTTGGCCATCTCTTGCTCAATGTCGGCATTCTCTGGATGGGGGCTGTTCTGGTCATGGATGGCAAGATGAGTTTGGGGCAGTTGATTACCTATAATACCTTGCTGGTTTACTTTACCAATCCTTTGGAAAATATCATCAATCTGCAAACCAAGCTTCAGACAGCACAGGTTGCCAATAACCGTCTGAATGAGGTCTATCTGGTAGCCTCGGAGTTTGAGGAGAAGAAAACGGTTGAGGATTTGAGTTTGATGAAGGGAGAGATGACTTTCAAGCAGGTTTACTATAAGTATGGCTATGGTCGAGATGTCTTGTCGGATATCAATTTGACTATTCCGCAGGGTTCTAAGGTGGCTTTTGTGGGGATTTCGGGGTCAGGTAAGACGACCTTGGCTAAGATGATGGTTAATTTTTACGACCCAAGTCAGGGAGAGATTAGTCTGGGTGGTGTCAATCTCAATCAGATTGATAAAAAAGCCCTGCGCCAGTACATCAACTATCTGCCTCAACAGCCCTATGTCTTTAACGGAACGATTTTGGAGAATCTTCTCCTTGGAGCCAAGGAGGGGACGACTCAAGAGGATATCTTACGGGCGGTGGAATTGGCAGAGATTCGGGAGGATATCGAGCGCATGCCACTGAATTACCAGACAGAATTGACTTCGGATGGGGCAGGGATTTCAGGTGGTCAACGGCAGAGAATCGCTCTGGCGCGTGCTCTCTTGACAGATGCACCTGTCTTGATTTTGGATGAGGCGACCAGCAGTTTGGATATTTTGACAGAGAAGCGGATCGTAGATAATCTCATGGCTTTAGACAAGACCTTGATTTTCATCGCCCACCGCTTGACCATTGCAGAGCGGACAGAGAAGGTTGTTGTCTTGGATCAGGGCAAGATTGTTGAAGAAGGAAAGCATGCTGATTTGCTTGCACAGGGTGGCTTTTACGCCCATTTGGTCAATAGCTAGAAAGAGGAGAGGATGAAACCAGAATTTTTAGAAAGTGCGGAGTTTTATAATCGTCGTTACCATAATTTTTCCAGTCGGGTGATTGTCCCCATGTCCCTTCTGCTTGTGTTTTTACTTGGATTTGCAACATTTGCAGATAAGGAGATGAGTTTGTCTACTAGAGCTACTGTCGAGCCTAGTTGTATCCTTGCACATATCCAGTCAACTAGCAACAATCGTATTCTTGTCAATCATTTGGAAGAAAATAAGCTGGTTAAGAAGGGGGATCTCTTGGTTCAATATCAGGAAGGGGCAGAGGGTGTCCAAGCGGAGGCCTATGCTAGTCAGTTGGATATGCTCAAGGATCAAAAAAAGCAATTGGAGTATTTGCAAAAGAGCCTGCAAGAAGGGGAGAACCACTTTCCAGAGGAGGATAAGTTTGGCTACCAAGCCACCTTTCGCGACTACATCAGTCAAGCAGGCAGTCTTAGGGCTAGTACATCGCAACAAAATGAGACCATCGCGTCCCAGAATGCAGCAGCTAGCCAAACCCAAGCCGAAATCGGCAACCTCATCAGTCAAACAGAGGCTAAAATTCGCGATTACCAGACAGCTAAGTCAGCTATGGAAACAGGTGCTTCCTTGGCCAGTCAGAATCTAGCCTACTCTCTCTACCAGTCCTACAAGTCTCAGGGCGAGGAAAATCCGCAAGCTAAGGCTCAGGCTGTTGCGCAGGTTGAAGCGCAGCTTTCTCAGTTAGAATCTAGTCTTGCTACTTACCGTGTCCAGTATGCAGGTTCAGGTACCCAGCAAGCCTATGCGTCAGGTTTAAGCAGTCAATTGGAATCTCTCAAATCCCAACACTTGGCAAAGGTTGGTCAGGAATTGACCCTTCTAGACCAAAAAATCTTGGAAGCAGAGTCAGGCAAGAAGGTTCAGGGAAGTCTTCTAGACAAGGGGAAAATTACGGCCAGTGAGGATGGGGTGCTTCACCTTAATCCTGAGACTAGTGATTCTACCATGGTAGCAGAAGGTACCCTACTAGCCCAACTCTATCCATCCTTGGAAAAAGAAGGAAAAGCCAAGCTAACAGCTTATCTAAGTTCAAAAGATGTAGCAAGAATCAAGGTCGGTGATTCTGTTCGCTATACTACGACTCATGATGCCAAGAATCAACTTTTCCTAGATTCTACTATTACCAGCATAGATGCTACAGCTACCAAGACTGAAAAAGGGAATTTCTTTAAAATTGAAGCGGAGACTAATCTAACTTCTGAGCAGGCTGAAAAACTTCGGTACGGGGTGGAAGGCCGTCTACAGATGATTACGGGCAAGAAAAGTTACCTGCGTTATTATTTAGATCAATTTTTGAACAAAGAGTAATGTTCGTATTTTCAGAGTTAAATGATTTTAAAACTGTGAGAAAGATTCTTCTTGCAGTTTTTTCTTTATGATTTTCGAGGGTGCTATGTTATTTATTCGGTTAAATTCTTGTAATTTTAGGTTTTTTATGGTAGAATGTGCTCAAGTAATACGAAAGGCGAACTTTAAAATGTCAAAACAGTTGATCTATTCGGGAAAAGCTAAAGATATCTATACAACTGAAGATGAAAATCTTATTATTTCAACTTACAAGGACCAGGCGACTGCTTTCAACGGTGTCAAGAAGGAGCAGATTGCAGGTAAGGGAGTCTTGAATAATCAGATTTCATCTTTTATTTTTGAGAAATTAAATGCGGCTGATGTGGCGACTCACTTTGTGGAGAAACTTTCAGACACGGAACAACTCAATAAAAAGGTTGAGATTATTCCTTTGGAAGTCGTGCTCCGCAACTACACGGCTGGTTCCTTTTCAAAACGTTTTGGCGTAGACGAAGGTATCGCCTTGGATACTCCGATTGTTGAATTTTACTATAAAAATGATGATTTGGATGATCCATTTATCAATGACGAGCATGTGAAATTCCTAAAGATTGCGGATGACCAGCAGATTGCTTACTTGAAGGAAGAAACCCGTCGTATCAATGAACTCTTGAAAGGCTGGTTTGCTGAGATTGGGCTTAAGTTGATTGACTTTAAGCTAGAGTTCGGTTTTGACAAGGATGGCAAGATTATCTTAGCAGATGAATTTTCACCAGATAACTGCCGTTTGTGGGATGCGGATGGCAACCACATGGATAAGGATGTTTTCCGTAGAGGATTGGGAGAACTAACAGACGTTTACGAGATTGTTTGGGAAAAGTTGCAGGAATTGAAATAACAACCTCAAGGCTGTTTGGAAACATTGCAAGAGCTGAAATAAAGGAATAAGAATTGATGGATAAACGTATTTTTGTTGAAAAAAAGGCTGATTTTCAGGTCAAGTCAGAGAGTTTGGTGAGAGAGCTCCAGCACAACTTGGGGCTTTCAACTTTGAAAAGTATTCGCATCGTGCGAGTTTATGATGTATTTGACTTGGCAGAGGACCTGTTTGCACCTGCAGAGAAACACATTTTCTCTGAGCAGGTGATAGACCATGTTTTGGATGAAGCGGCTGTGCAGGCGGATCTTGCCAACTATGCTTTCTTTGCGATTGAAAGCCTACCAGGGCAGTTTGACCAGCGTGCGGCTTCTTCACAGGAAGCCTTGCTTTTACTAGGAAGTTCGAGTGATGTGACGGTTAATACAGCACAATTGTACTTAGTCAATAAGGATATTGATGCGACTGAGTTGGAAGCGGTCAAGAACTATCTGCTCAACCCAGTTGATTCTCGTTTCAAGGACATCACGGTAGGGATTGCCAAGCAGGAATTTTCAGAGTCAGACAAGACTATTCCCAAATTGACTTTCTTTGAAAGCTATACAGCAGAAGACTTTGCTCGCTACAAGGCTGAGCAAGGGATGGCCATGGAAGTGGATGATTTGCTCTTTATCCAAGACTACTTTAAGTCAATGGGGCGCGTGCCAACTGAGACCGAACTCAAGGTTTTGGACACTTACTGGTCTGACCACTGCCGTCATACGACTTTTGAGACAGAGTTGAAACACATCGACTTTTCAGCTTCTAAATTCCAAAAGCAATTGCAGGCGACCTATGACAAGTATATTGCCATGCGTGATGAGTTGGGACGTACGGCAAAACCACAAACCTTGATGGATATGGCTACTATTTTCGGTCGTTATGAGCGTGCCAATGGACGTTTGGATGATATGGAAGTGTCAGATGAAATCAATGCTTGCTCAGTAGAAATCGAAGTGGATGTTGATGGTGTGAAAGAGCCATGGCTCCTAATGTTCAAGAACGAAACCCACAATCACCCAACTGAGATTGAGCCATTTGGTGGGGCTGCTACCTGTATTGGTGGAGCCATTCGTGACCCATTGTCAGGACGTTCATACGTTTACCAAGCTATGCGTATCTCGGGTGCAGGTGATATTACAGCACCAATCTCTGAAACGCGTGCTGGTAAGCTGCCACAACAAGTCATTTCTAAAACAGCGGCTCATGGTTATTCTTCATATGGTAACCAAATTGGGCTTGCGACGACCTATGTTCGTGAATACTTCCACCCAGGCTTCGTTGCTAAGCGTATGGAGTTGGGTGCCGTTGTCGGTGCTGCTCCTAAGGAAAATGTAGTCCGTGAAAAACCGGAAGCGGGGGATGTCATTATCCTGCTCGGTGGTAAGACTGGACGTGATGGTGTCGGTGGTGCGACAGGGTCTTCTAAGGTTCAAACAGTTGAGTCTGTAGAGACTGCTGGTGCTGAGGTTCAAAAAGGAAATGCCATCGAAGAACGCAAGATTCAGCGCCTCTTCCGTAATGGCAATGTCACTCGTCTGATCAAGAAGTCCAATGACTTTGGGGCAGGCGGTGTCTGTGTGGCTATCGGTGAATTGGCAGACGGTCTTGAAATCGACCTCAACAAGGTGCCTCTTAAATACCAGGGCTTGAATGGTACAGAAATTGCCATCTCTGAATCACAAGAACGGATGGCGGTCGTGGTTCGTCCTGAAGATGTGGATACCTTCGTTGCCGAATGTAACAAAGAAAATATTGATGCTGTTGTGGTGGCGACAGTAACTGAAAAACCAAATCTTGTCATGCACTGGAATGGTGAGACAATCGTTGACTTGGAACGCCGTTTCCTTGACACCAATGGTGTGCGCGTGGTTGTCGATGCCAAAGTTGTGGACAAGGATGTCAAACTCCCAGAAGAGCGTCAAACATCTGCTGAAACACTGGAATCAGATACCCTTACGGTTCTATCTGACCTCAACCATGCAAGTCAAAAAGGATTACAGACTATCTTTGACTGCTCTGTTGGACGCTCAACGGTTAATCACCCACTTGGTGGTCGTTACCAACTCACACCAACTGAGGCATCTGTGCAGAAATTGCCAGTTCAACACGGTGTGACTCATACTGCGTCGGTCATTGCTCAAGGTTTCAACCCATATGTAGCTGAATGGTCTCCATACCACGGTGCTGCTTATGCGGTTATCGAAGCAACTGCTCGTTTGGTGGCTGCTGGTGCCAACTGGTCCAAGGCTCGTTTCTCTTACCAAGAGTATTTCGAGCGTATGGATAAACAAGCAGAGCGTTTCGGTCAGCCAGTAGCTGCTCTTCTAGGTTCTATTGAAGCACAAATTCAGCTTGGCTTGCCATCTATCGGTGGTAAGGACTCCATGTCTGGTACCTTTGAAGAATTGACCGTTCCGCCAACCTTGGTTGCCTTTGGGGTGACGACGGCAGATAGCCGTAAGGTGCTCTCTCCAGAATTTAAAGCTGTTGGGGAAAATATCTACTACATCCCAGGTCAAGCCCTCTCTGCAGAGATTGATTTTGACTTGATTAAGAAAAATTTTACTCAGTTTGAAGCCATCCAAGCTGACCATAAAGTGACATCTGCATCAGCTGTCAAATACGGTGGTGTAGTTGAAAGTTTGGCTCTTGCTACTTTTGGAAATCATATCGGTGCAGAGGTAATCTTGCCTGAACTTGAAAGTTCTTTGACAGCACAATTGGGCGGATTTGTCTTCACATCTCCTGAAGAAATTGCTGGAGTAGAGAAGATTGGACAAACGAAAGCAGACTTTACACTGACTGTCAACGGTGTGAAGCTAGATGGACACAAGCTTGACAGTGCATTTCAAGGGACATTGGAAGAAGTTTACCCAACAGAATTTACCCAAGCGAAAGAACTAGAAGAAGTACCAGCTGTGGTATCAGATGTTGTGATTAAAGCCAAAGAAAAGGTTGAAAAACCTGTGGTTTACATCCCAGTCTTTCCAGGAACCAACTCAGAATATGATTCAGCTAAGGCCTTCGAAAAAGAAGGTGCAGAGGTCAATTTGGTGCCATTCGTGACCTTGAATGAAGAAGCTATTGTCAAGTCAGTTGAAACTATGGTTGACAATATCGACAAGACTAATATTCTCTTCTTTGCCGGTGGATTCTCGGCTGCGGATGAACCAGATGGTTCAGCTAAGTTTATCGTCAATATCCTGCTTAATGAAAAAGTGCGTGCGGCTATTGATAGCTTTATCGCCCGTGGTGGCTTGATTATCGGTATCTGTAATGGATTCCAGGCCCTCGTCAAATCAGGTCTTCTTCCATACGGGAACTTCGAGGATGCCAGCAGTACGAGCCCAACCCTCTTCTACAATGATGCCAACCAGCACGTGGCCAAGATGGTGGAAACTCGGATTGCCAATACCAACTCGCCATGGTTGGCTGGAGTGCAAGTGGGTAATATTCATGCTATCCCAGTATCGCATGGTGAAGGGAAGTTTGTCGTGACGGCTGAGGAATTTGCAGAGCTCCGTGACAATGGTCAAATTTTCAGCCAATACGTTGACTTTAACGGTAAACCAAGTATGGATTCTAAGTACAATCCGAATGGTTCTGTCCATGCCATCGAAGGAATTACCAGCAAGAATGGTCAAATCATCGGTAAGATGGGCCACTCAGAACGTTATGAGGATGGTCTTTTCCAAAATATCCCAGGCAATAAAGACCAACACCTGTTCGCATCAGCGGTTAAACATTTCACTGGAAAATAAGACTTACAGATTTTCTAATAGATAGTATCAGTAATGTAAAAGTCATGTAAATCTAGCTCTTGATGATTACAAATGAAAATTAGGTATAAAAAATGACATACGAAGTAAAATCTCTTAATGAAGAATGTGGTGTTTTCGGTATTTGGGGACATCCAGATGCTGCTAAGTTGACCTATTTTGGACTCCACAGTCTTCAACACCGTGGTCAGGAGGGGGCAGGAATCCTCTCCAATGATCAAGGACAACTGAAGCGCCATCGTGACATGGGGCTTTTATCAGAAGTTTTCAGAAATCCAGCCAATTTGGATAAATTGACAGGAGCTGGTGCGATTGGGCATGTGCGTTATGCGACTGCTGGCGAAGCTTCTGTTGATAACATCCAACCCTTCCTCTTCCGTTTTCACGATATGCAGTTTGGTTTGGCTCATAATGGAAATCTGACCAATGCAGCCTCTCTCAAGAAAGAACTGGAACAAAGAGGAGCAATTTTCAGCGCGACTTCGGACTCTGAAATCTTGGCTCACCTCATTCGTCGCAGTCACAATCCTAGTCTGATGGGCAAAATCAAGGAGGCGCTCAGCCTAGTTAAAGGTGGTTTTGCCTATATCTTGCTATTTGAAGATAAGTTGATTGCGGCTCTTGATCCCAATGGTTTCCGTCCGCTTTCTATCGGGAAAATGGCCAACGGAGCGGTGGTGGTTTCCTCTGAAACCTGTGCTTTTGAGGTTATTGGTGCTGAATGGATTCGTGATTTGAAGCCAGGTGAGATTGTGATCATTGATGACAAGGGCATCCAGTATGATAGCTATACGGATGATACTCAGTTAGCAATCTGTTCTATGGAGTATATCTATTTTGCCCGCCCTGATTCTAACATTCATGGTGTCAATGTTCATACGGCACGTAAACGTATGGGTGCTCAATTGGCGCGTGAATTCAAGCATGAGGCGGATATAGTGGTCGGTGTGCCCAATTCTTCCCTCAGCGCAGCCATGGGATTTGCGGAAGAATCTGGTTTGCCAAATGAAATGGGCCTCATCAAGAACCAATACACCCAACGTACCTTTATCCAACCGACTCAAGAATTGCGGGAGCAAGGGGTGCGGATGAAATTGTCTGCAGTTTCTGGTGTTGTCAAAGGCAAGCGTGTGGTTATGATTGATGACTCTATTGTACGTGGAACAACTTCTCGTCGTATCGTTCAGCTTTTGAAAGAAGCAGGTGCGACTGAAGTTCACGTTGCTATTGGCAGTCCAGCGCTAGCTTATCCATGCTTCTACGGGATTGATATCCAGACCCGTCAGGAGCTGATTGCGGCTAATCATACGATTGAAGAAACTCGCAAAATCATTGGAGCTGACAGCCTGACTTACCTCTCTGTTGAGGGGTTGATTGATTCGATTGGGATTGAAACGGATGCGCCAAATGGTGGTCTCTGTGTCGCTTACTTTGACGGTGACTACCCAACACCTCTCTATGACTACGAAGAAGACTATCGTAGAAGTTTGGAAGAAAAGACCAGTTTTTACAAGTGAGTTACTGAGATTCTCCATAAAAGAAAAGGAATAAAGAAATGGCAAATAAAAATGCGTACGCTCAATCTGGTGTGGATGTTGAAGCGGGTTATGAAGTTGTTGAACGGATTAAAAAGCACGTGGCTCGTACGGAGCGTGCAGGTGTCATTGGAGCTCTTGGTGGCTTTGGTGGCATGTTTGATCTTTCAAAAACAGGTGTCAAAGAGCCCGTATTGATCTCAGGGACGGATGGTGTCGGAACCAAGCTCATGCTGGCTATCAAGTACGACAAGCACGATACTATCGGTCAGGACTGTGTGGCCATGTGTGTCAACGATATCATCGCTGCAGGTGCGGAACCCCTCTATTTTCTCGACTATGTGGCGACAGGTAAGAATGAACCAGCTAAGCTAGAGCAAGTCGTTGCTGGTGTGGCAGAAGGTTGTGTGCAGGCTGGTGCTGCCCTCATCGGTGGGGAAACGGCTGAAATGCCGGGCATGTACGGCGAAGATGACTACGACTTGGCTGGATTTGCGGTTGGTGTGGCTGAAAAATCTCAAATCATTGACGGTTCAAAGGTGGCAAAAGGTGATGTTCTTCTCGGACTCGCTTCAAGTGGGATTCACTCAAATGGTTACTCTCTCGTCCGTCGTGTCTTTGCAGACTACACAGGTGAGGAAGTCCTGCCAGAATTGGAAGGCAAGCAACTCAAGGAAGTTTTGCTTGAGCCGACTCGTATCTATGTCAAGTCTGTTTTGCCACTCATCAAGGAAGAGTTGGTCAACGGCATTGCCCATATCACAGGTGGTGGCTTTATTGAGAATGTCCCTCGTATGTTTGCAGCTGATTTAGCAGCTGAGATTGAGGAAGACAAGGTTCCAGTGCTTCCAATTTTCAAAGCCCTTGAAAAATACGGTGAAATCAAACATGAAGAAATGTTTGAAATCTTCAATATGGGGGTAGGGCTCATACTGGCAGTTAGCCCTGAAAATGTAACTCGTATCAAGGAATTGTTGAATGAACCAGTCTATGAAATTGGTCGTATCGTCAAGAAAGAAAACGAAAGTGTCATCATCAAATGAAAAAAATAGCAGTTTTTGCCTCTGGTAATGGCTCAAATTTTCAGGTGATAGCGGAACAATTTCCAGTAGAGTTTGTCTTTTCAGACCATCGTGACGCCTATGTGCTCGAACGTGCAGACAAGCTTGGTGTCCTATCCTACGCTTTTGAACTCAAGGAGTTTGAGAACAAGGCAGACTACGAAGCGGCCCTTGTCGAACTCTTGGAAGAGCACCAGATTGACTTGGTTTGTCTAGCAGGCTACATGAAAATTGTTGGGCCAACCTTATTGGCAGCCTATGAAGGCCGAATCATCAACATTCATCCAGCCTACCTGCCAGAATTTCCAGGAGCTCATGGGATTGAGGACGCTTGGAATGCTGGTGTTGCTGAGAGTGGCGTGACCATTCACTGGGTGGACTCAGGTGTAGATACAGGGAAGATTATCAAACAAGTGCGTGTGCCACGGCTGGCTGATGATACCATAGAAAGCTTTGAAGCTCGCATCCATGAGGCAGAGTACAAGTTGTATCCGGAAGTGTTGGATAGTTTGAAATTAAGGAGAAAGTAAATTTTGAATAATAAAGTTATTAAGACTTTACTAGATAAAGTTAAAGAATTTGAATATTTTTTTAATGAGTATGAAAAACAATTTTACCCTAAAGTAATAAAAATTAGAAATTTATTTCTAGTTAGCTTAATTGTATTTATTATTCTAATGTTGACAAGTTATGTACTTTGGTTCTGGAATTTTGGTGATTTGTGTGTTAAAATAGTTTCTCTTATTTTTACTGTACTTTCTTTGGGGGGCTTTATTTATCTCAGTCGAAAATTTGATAAAATTTCAGATGGAAAACCTAATAAATTTGAAGAGCTATGTAGAGAAATAAAGTATGAATTGATTCTTATGTATGGAGAAAAAGCTAGTTATGCTGTGAAGTTGTTAATAGCTGATTTGACAGATAAACAGGATAATAAAATTAAGAAGTATGAAAGTTTAGTAAAGTCGGTAGGCATAGTTGGTATAATTTTGGTAACGGCTTTTATCACTTTGGCTTTAAATAAATTATTTGTTGCAGATGAGACAGCTATTTCTGTTGAAACATTTTTGGGTTTAATTTTAATCGTAGCTATAATAGTATGGTTGATTAATTTCATAGATAGTGGAATAAAAAATATTATTAAATACCCCATATGGGGTAAAGCTTCAAAAGAAGTGTATCTAATAGATATTTTATACGAAGTTAAATATATGGTTTTGGAAAAGGAGAATATAATGACTAAACGCGTCTTAATCAGCGTCTCAGACAAAGCGGGCATTGTTGAATTTGCCCAAGAACTCAAAAAACTTGGTTGGGAGATTATCTCAACAGGTGGAACTAAGGTTGCCCTTGATAATGCTGGGGTGGATACCATTGCTATCGATGATGTGACTGGTTTCCCAGAAATGATGGACGGTCGTGTGAAGACCCTCCACCCAAATATCCACGGAGGGCTTCTCGCTCGTCGTGACTTGGATAGCCACTTGGAAGCGGCTAAGGACAACAAGATTGAGCTCATTGACCTTGTGGTGGTCAACCTTTACCCATTTAAGGAAACTATCCTTAAACCAGATGTGACTTATGCTGATGCAGTTGAAAATATCGATATTGGTGGGCCGTCTATGCTTCGTTCAGCAGCGAAAAATCATGCCAGTGTTACAGTTGTGGTAGATCCTGCTGACTACGCTGTGGTTTTGGACGAATTGGCAGCAAACGGCGAAACCTCTTATGAAACTCGCCAACGTTTAGCAGCCAAAGTATTTCGTCACACAGCGGCTTATGACGCCTTGATTGCAGAATACTTCACAGCTCAAGTGGGTGAAAGCAAGCCTGAAAAACTCACTTTGACTTATGACCTCAAGCAACCAATGCGTTACGGTGAAAATCCTCAACAAGATGCCGATTTCTATCAAAAAGCTTTGCCGACAGATTACTCGATTGCATCCGCTAAACAGCTCAACGGTAAGGAATTGTCTTTTAACAATATCCGTGATGCGGATGCTGCCATTCGTATCATCCGTGACTTCAAAGATCGTCCAACCGTTGTGGCTCTCAAACATATGAATCCATGTGGAATTGGTCAAGCTGACGACATCGAGACTGCTTGGGACTATGCTTATGAGTCTGACCCAGTCTCAATTTTCGGTGGAATCGTCGTTCTCAACCGTGAGTTGGATGTTGCGACAGCTGAGAAGATGCATGGTGTTTTCCTTGAAATCATCATCGCACCAAGTTATACGGATGAAGCGCTAGCTATTTTGACTAATAAAAAGAAAAACTTGCGTATCCTTGCCTTGCCATTTGATGCTCAAGAGGCTAGCGAAGTGGAAGCAGAATACACAGGTGTTGTCGGTGGACTTCTGGTACAAAACCAAGACGTGGTCAAAGAAAGCCCAGCTGACTGGCAAGTGGTGACCAAACGCCAGCCAACTGAGACAGAAGCGACTGCTCTTGAGTTTGCTTGGAAAGCTATCAAGTACGTCAAATCAAACGGTATCATCGTAACCAATGACCACATGACACTTGGTGTCGGTCCGGGTCAAACTAACCGTGTGGCTTCTGTTCGCATCGCTATTGATCAAGCTAAAGACCGTCTTGACGGCGCTGTTCTTGCTTCGGATGCCTTCTTCCCATTTGCGGATAATGTGGAAGAAATCGCCAAAGCAGGGATCAGGGCTATCATCCAGCCGGGTGGATCCGTCCGTGACCAAGAGTCTATCGAAGCTGCTGACAAATATGGCTTGACAATGGTCTTTACAGGTGTGAGACATTTTAGACATTAAGAACGTTAAAGGGAAGAAAACAGTTTCTTTCCTTTTTTGGCTTAAAATGCTAACTGAAACAAGATTAAAACGAACTTTTTTGATATAATGTTGGTAAATAATTCGCAAAAGAGGTTGAGAAATGAAACTGCTTGTTGTCGGTTCGGGTGGTCGTGAGCATGCGATTGCTAAAAAGTTACTTGAATCAAAAGGGGTTGAAAGAGTCTTTGTAGCTCCTGGGAATGACGGTATGACTCTGGATGGTCTGAAATTGGTAAATATCTCTATTTCCGAACATTCTAAATTGATTGAGTTTGCAAAAGCCAACGATATTGCTTGGACCTTTATAGGGCCAGATGACGCCCTTGCAGCTGGTATCGTGGATGATTTTAACCAAGCTGGTCTCAAAGCCTTTGGTCCGACAAGATTGGCGGCAGAGTTGGAGTGGTCCAAGGATTTTGCTAAGGAAATCATGGTCAAATACGGCGTTCCGACAGCAACCTATGGCACATTCTCAGATTTCGAGGAAGCCAAGGCCTATATCGAAAAGCAGGGTGCGCCTATCGTAGTCAAGGCGGATGGCCTGGCGCTTGGGAAGGGTGTCGTCGTTGCGGAGAGGGTTGAGCAAGCGGTCGAAGCAGCTCACGAGATGCTTTTGGACAATAAATTTGGTGACTCAGGTGCGCGTGTGGTTATTGAGGAATTCCTTGAAGGAGAGGAATTTTCACTCTTTGCCTTTGTCAATGGGGACAAGTTCTACATCATGCCAACAGCGCAAGACCACAAACGTGCCTATGATGGCGATAAGGGGCCTAACACTGGTGGGATGGGTGCCTATGCGCCAGTTCCACACTTACCACAGAGTGTAGTTGATACAGCGGTTGAGACTATTGTCAAGCCAATCCTTGAAGGGATGATCAAAGAAGGCCGTCCGTATCTTGGCATCCTCTATGCAGGGCTTATCCTGACAGCAGAAGATCCTAAAGTCATCGAGTTCAATGCTCGCTTTGGAGATCCTGAAACACAGATTATCTTGCCTCGTTTGACATCTGACTTTGCACAAAATATTACAGATATTCTGGATAGCAAGGAGCCAAACATCACCTGGACGGATAAGGGTGTGACTCTGGGTGTGGTTGTCGCATCCAAGGGCTACCCGCTAGACTATGAAAGGGGCGTTGAGTTGCCAGCCAAGACAGAAGGCGATGTCATCACCTACTATGCAGGGGCTAAGTTTGCGGAAAATAGCAGAGCACTGATCTCAAACGGCGGACGAGTTTATATGCTCGTTACCACAGCAGCCACCGTCAAAGAAGCCCAAGCCAGCATCTACCAAGAACTATCCCAACAAAAAATAGAAGGACTCTTCTACCGAACAGATATCGGAAGCAAGGCAATTAAGTAAAGATATAAGAATAACGCGCCGTAGTCGCCAAACACGATAATGGTCGTCGTGGTGAAAAGACCAGAACAGTGAATGTTCTGGTCAGGGGGAAACTTTGAGACCTTAGGCTCAAAGTTTAGGAATGAAACCGAAGGTTTGCTTCCGTCCCCACCACCTAAGACCATTATCAAAAAAGAAGAAAAAAGGAAAAATTATGACTAAACCAATTATTTCCATCATCATGGGCTCAAAATCCGACTGGGCAACCATGCAAAAAACAGCAGAAGTCCTAGACCGCTTCGGTGTAGCCTACGAGAAGAAGGTTGTCTCTGCCCACCGCACACCAGACCTCATGTTCAGACATGCCGAAGAAGCTCGTAGCCGTGGCATCAAGGTCATTATCGCAGGTGCAGGTGGCGCAGCCCACTTGCCAGGAATGGTAGCTGCCAAAACAACCCTTCCAGTCATTGGCGTGCCAGTCAAATCTCGTGCCCTTAGTGGCGTGGATTCACTCTATTCTATCGTTCAGATGCCGGGTGGGGTGCCTGTTGCGACAATGGCTATCGGTGAAGCTGGTGCGACAAATGCGGCTCTCTTCGCCCTCCGTCTTCTTTCAGTAGAGGATCAAGCTATCGCGACGGCTTTGGCAGATTTTGCAGAAGAACAAGGAAAAATCGCAGAGGAGTCTACCAATGAGCTCATCTAAAACAATCGGAATTATCGGTGGCGGTCAACTGGGTCAGATGATGGCCATTTCTGCTATCTACATGGGGCACAAGGTTATCGCGCTGGATCCTGCGGCGGATTGCCCGGCCTCTCGCGTGGCGGAAATCATTGTGGCACCTTATAACGATGTGGACGCCCTCCGTCAGTTGGCAGACCGTTGCGATGTCCTCACTTACGAGTTTGAAAATGTCGACGCTGACGGTTTGGATGCCGTTATCAAGGATGGACAACTCCCTCAAGGAACAGATCTGCTCCGCATTTCGCAAAATCGTATTTTTGAAAAGGACTTTTTGTCAAACAAGGCTCAAGTCACTGTGGCACCCTACAAGGTCGTGACTTCTAGCCTAGACTTGGCAGATATCGACTTGTCGAAAAACTATGTCCTCAAGACTGCGACTGGTGGCTACGATGGTCATGGACAAAAGGTTATTCGTTCAGAAGCAGACTTGGAAGCAGCCTATGCGCTAGCAGACTCAGCAGACTGCGTCTTGGAAGAATTTATCAACTTTGACCTTGAGATTTCTGTCATCGTGTCAGGAAATGGCAAGGAGGTGACGTTTTTCCCAGTTCAGGAAAATATCCACCGCAACAATATCCTGTCTAAGACCATCGTACCAGCCCGCATTTCTGAAAGTCTAGTAGACAAGGCTAAAGCTATGGCAGTGCGAATCGCAGAACAACTCAACTTGTCTGGAACTCTCTGTGTGGAAATGTTTGCGACTGATGATGACGTTATTGTCAATGAAATCGCCCCACGACCACATAACTCTGGGCACTATTCTATTGAAGCCTGTGATTTCTCTCAGTTTGACACCCATATTCTCGGTGTTCTCGGAGCACCATTACCAGTCATCAAACTCCATGCGCCAGCCGTTATGCTTAATGTCCTCGGTCAGCATGTCGAGGCTGCTGAGCAATATGTGACAGAAAATTCAAGCGCCCACCTCCACATGTATGGTAAAATAGAAGCGAAGCACAACCGCAAGATGGGACATGTGACCTTGTTTAGTGATGTACCGGATAGTGTGGATGAGCTTGGGGAAGGGATTGATTTTTAGGACAAGTCTATGATACAAATTATCGTTAATACATTTATTGAAAAGGATAAGACTGGAGCAGTTGTTGAAGTGTTGTATGCCAGTGCTGACCAAGATAAGGTACAAGCTAAATATGAAGAACTAGCTGCACAATACCCCGAAAATTATTTAGCTATCTATGATGTACCGCTGGATACGGATTTGAATACACTAGATCATTACCCGTCTGTGTTTATTGAAAAAGAGGAGTTTGAGTAGAAATCTTGGTTTACCTAGATAGCTTATTCCCAACAGCTTAAGAAGAAAGGAAAAATTAACACATGATCAACCGTTACTCTCGCCCTGAGATGGCGAATATTTGGAGTGAAGAAAATAAATACCGTGCTTGGCTTGAGGTGGAAATCCTCTCTGACGAGGCATGGGCTGAGTTGGGGGAAATCCCTAAGGAAGATGTGGCTTTGATTCGCAAGAAGGCGGACTTTGACATCGACCGTATTTTGGAAATTGAGCAGGAGACGCGCCACGATGTGGTGGCTTTCACGCGTGCGGTTTCTGAGACTCTTGGTGAAGAGCGCAAGTGGGTTCACTATGGGTTAACTTCTACCGACGTGGTGGATACTGCTTATGGTTACCTCTACAAGCAGGCCAACGACATCATCCGTCGTGACCTTGAAAACTTCACTAATATCATCGCTGACAAGGCCAAGGAGCACAAGTTCACCATCATGATGGGGCGTACTCATGGTGTGCACGCTGAGCCGACAACCTTTGGTCTTAAATTGGCAACTTGGTACAGCGAAATGAAACGCAATATCGAGCGTTTCGAGCATGCAGCTGCTGGTGTAGAAGCTGGTAAGATTTCTGGTGCGGTTGGGAACTTTGCCAATATCCCACCATTTGTAGAGGAGTATGTCTGCGATAAACTTGGCATCCGTGCCCAAGAAATCTCTACACAAGTCCTTCCTCGTGACCTTCACGCTGAGTACTTTGCGGTTCTTGCCAGCATTGCGACTTCAATCGAACGTATGGCGACTGAGATTCGTGGTCTACAAAAATCTGAGCAACGCGAAGTAGAAGAGTTCTTTGCTAAAGGGCAAAAAGGGTCTTCAGCAATGCCTCACAAACGCAACCCAATCGGTTCTGAAAATATGACTGGTCTGGCGCGTGTCATTCGTGGTCACATGATTACGGCTTATGAAAACGTCGCTCTCTGGCACGAACGCGATATTTCTCACTCATCAGCTGAGCGTATCATCACACCAGATACGACCATTTTGATTGACTACATGCTCAACCGTTTTGGAAATATCGTCAAGAACTTGACAGTCTTCCCAGAAAATATGATCCGAAACATGAACTCGACTTTTGGTCTTATCTTTAGCCAACGGGCTATGTTGACATTGATTGAAAAAGGCATGACCCGTGAGCAAGCCTATGACTTGGTGCAACCAAAAACAGCCTACTCTTGGGACAACCAAGTAGACTTTAAACCACTTCTTGAGGCAGATTCAGAAGTAACATCACGTCTCACTCAAGAAGAAATCGATGAAATCTTCAACCCAGTTTATTACACCAAACGAGTGGATGATATCTTTGAACGTCTTGGACTAGGTGATTAATTAAAAAATAAACAGCGAGCTTCAATCTCGCTGTTTATTTTTTATCGAAAAGACTTAGTCTTCTTTTCTTTTAGTGAGTCCATAGGCTGCTAGTGTGGACATGAGTCCTGCGACTACTAGTCCTGCAGAATCGTGAGTTCCTGTTTCAGGAAGTTTTTTCTCTGTTACCACAGGAGCTGGATCTTGAGGAAGAGCTTTGCTTTCCTCAGCAGGAGCAGTTGATGGAGCTGGTTGGCTTGGGATTTCTAGTTTTGGTTTTTCTTCAGCAATAGCGGCTTGTCCGTTTTCATCGCCTACATGTGTTACCATAGTTCCGACTTCGACTATTTGAGTAACGGCTTCCTGTGCTACGACACTATTTACAAGTGTTTTCACTTCCTTACCATCGGCAGAAGTGCTCACAGAGTAGAAGTTGCTACGATGTCCATTGACGCCCTTAGTAATGACTTGTGTTTTTCCTTTGAGTAAGAGTGGATTTTCACGAGTCACTGTGGTAAATGGAATTTCTTCTTTTTGGATATCCAGTCTAGGTTTTACCTCAGTAGTTGGTGCAAGACCACTTTCATCACCCTTGTGAGTTACAGGAGCGCCAACTTCAACCACTTGGTTTATAACTTCTTTGGTTACCTGGCTATCAAGGACTGTTTCTGTTGTTTTTCCATTTTCAGTGAGTACAGAGATGTAATGAGTTCGTTCACCTTTGACTCCTGCTGTGATAATATTTTCCTGACCAGCTGGGAGGTTAGGATTTTCTTTCTTGATAACTTCAAATGGAATTTCTTCAGTTCTTGTGATGAGTTCTGGTCTGGTTTCAACATTGGCAGCCACTTCATTTTCATCTAGGCTTCCTGAATGAGTTGCAGCTGGTTTGAGGCCTTGAAGAGCGGCTTTTAGGTTGGCTACAAGTGTGTCAAGCTCAGCTTGTTTATTACGGTTGAGGTTGTAATTTAGAGCTGTTTTAGCTGCGTCAAGGGCCTCAAGACTTTCTTTACTATATCCTTCTAAGTTTGTAGGAATTTTAGCTAATTCTTCGCGGAGAGCATTATAATTAGCACGGAAGTAGTCTTTGTTGTGGTCTGCAAAGGCAGTCATGAGTTCAAAGATTTCCTCTTCCTTGTATTCAGCGCTTGGTCTATCTGCCCAGATTGAAAGCATACTTCCGACTGTTGGAAGATCTACTTCAGGATATTTGGTAGAAGCTAGTTGATTGAATGGTGTTTTTCCAGAATTTTCAATTGCCTTTGAAAGAGGATAAGCTTCATCTTGTTTGTGATTTCCTAAAACATAGTACCAGTCACCGTTGGTATTCAAGAACTTATAACCTTTGTTTGCCAGATACTGAGGTGACGCAAGGTTGTAGCCCCACCAGCCTTTAGACCAGTAAGAAATCAAGACATCTTTATCGAATTCAGCATCATCCTTGTCTTCGTAATAGAAGCCATCGTTGAAGGCCATTGGTTGTAGCCCTCTTTCCTTAGCCATAGCAGCTAGACTGTTAGAATAGTCTGCAAACTTGTTATAGAGTCCATACCATTTGAGGTAGTACCAACCTTGGGCGTTGGTCGCATCATTGGCATATTCATCTGTACCATAGTTGAATATCTTTGATTTATCAGCAAAGTAATCCATATACTTACCGATAAGGGCTTTGGTAAAGTTAAGGGCTTCTTGATTTTCAAGGTCCATGGTTGTTTTTGAAACTTTATCAAAGTTTGCTTGAGGATTTTTAGTACCTAATTTTTCCATGGCAACCAGCATAGCATCCATGTGACCTGGATTGTTAATAGCTGGGATGAGACCGATGTCCTTAGATTTAGCGTATTCAATTAGCTCTGTCACTTCTGCCTGTGTTAGTGCAGTACCGTTTGGATCGTCGTAGTAAGCTTTAGTTCCTTCGATAATAGCTTTTTTAACGTCATCACTAGCATAGGTTTTTCCGTTGGCAGTAATGGTCATATCATCGAGTAGAAAGCGAAGTCCGTCATTTCCTAGAAGGAGATGAACATCAGAATATCCGAGCTCACTGGCCTTGTCTACGATGCGTTTGAGCTGGTTCAGAGTAAAGTATTTGCGACCTGCATCGATGGAAATGACTTTATTCTTATTCAGTTTTTCAAGTTCGCGTTTAGCATCCTCTTCTTTTTGTGCTTCTGGAGTTAAAGCCAAGTTTTTAATAGCATCTTGAAGGCTTGCGATTGCTTGATCAATCGTATCCTGTTGAGCACGGCTGAGGTTGCTATCGAGTGAACGGATGGCTTTTTCAGCTTCTTTGACAGCAGCAAAACTTTCAGCAGTATAACGGTTAGAGTCTTTTGGAATAGTTTCTAGTGCTTTTTCTGCAGGTTGATAGTTGGCTGCGAAGTATTCAGCGTTGGCATTTGCAAAATGACGCATGAGTTTGAAGAGGCGAGATGGAGAATAACGTGCAGATGGGGTATCGGCCCAAGCAGCTACCATACCACCGATGATTGGGACATCAGCTCCTTCTGTTTTTGGTACAGAAGTGATTGGTGTGTTTTTAATACCATTGAGCCCCTGATCGAGATTGTACCAACCTTGGTCATCAGCGTTTCGTCCAAGAACGTAGTACCAAGCATCATTGGTATTAAGGATTTGGTGACCTTTTTCAGCTAGTAGTTTAGAAGAAGCGACATCGTAGCCTCCCCAACCACCAGTCCACATAGAAACGATGATGTCTTTGTCAAAACTACCAAAGCTTGTGTCGCTATTGTAGTAGATACCGTCGTTAAAGGCCATTGGTTTGAGACCGTGCGATTTTACAATACGAGCGAGGTCATTGGCGTAGGCAATAAATTTTTCATAGCCTTTTACAGGGTAGCCTTCGTTTGGATAGTATTTATCAGCTTGAAGCACACTCCAACCTTTAGCATCTGTCGCATCATTGGCATATTCATCAAGTCCGATGTTGAAGATTTCAGTTTTTTTCGCGAAATAAGCAGCATACTTGTCGATAAGGGCTTTTGTAAAAGCGACAGCTTGTTCGTTGTCAAGATCGACAGTACGGGCTGATTCCTTCCCAAAATAGCTAAAGTTAGGGTTTTGGATTCCCAATTCTTTCATGGCATTGAGAATCGCATCCATGTGACCAGGACTATTTACTGTCGGAATGAGACCGATACCTTTATCTTTTGCATAGTTAATCAGATCTGTCATTTGACTTTCTGTTAAGTGATTGCCGTTTGGATCGTTGTAATAATCATTTGTACCTTTTTCAATGGCGCGTTTGACATCGTCACTGGCATAGGTCTTGCCGTTAGCTGTGATGCTCATATCGTCCAACATGAAACGAAGTCCATCATTTCCGACTAATAGGTGTAAATCAGTGTAGCCATAATGTTTCGCTTTATCGATGATTTCCTTGAGCTGTTCTGGTGAGAAATATTTACGTCCAGCATCAATAGAAACAATTTTCTTTTTCGCTAGTTTTTCACTTACAGTTGCAGCACGTTCCTTTCCTGCCTCTGTTGCCGGTTTGTCAGCCTCTGCTTTCGCTTCATTTTTTTTAGCATCTTTTTCAGCTGGTTTATCCTTGTCAGTCTTGTCTGTATTTGACTCTTTAGAATCAATCTCTTTAGCTTCTTCTGCCTTTTTATTAGCAGTTTCTTTTTCAGCAGAAGTTGGAGTTACCACCTCTGCTTTATCACTAGGAGTTGAACTAACTTCCTCTTGTGGTTTTTCTTCTGTTTTTGGAAGACTAGCTACCTTATCAGTAGCTGGAGTTTCTGTTTCTACAGTTTTTGGAGCTTCTGGTTGAAGCTCTGCTTTAGGTGTTTCCTCAGTCCGATTTTCGGATGATTGAGGGGAATCAGAAACCGTATGGATGGTCGGTTGGTTTTCTGTAGTAGTAGGAGTAACTCCATCGGCTGCAACAGTCTGTGCTTGGAAGGCAAATCCAATTAGAACAGAAGCTGCTCCTACAGCGTATTTACGAATAGAAAAACGCTGTTGTTTTTCATGTTTCATTGCAAAACCTCCTGATTGCATTGTTATATTGATAGCGATTATATAAATCAACGCCTTTATTTTATTTCTTATATTAACGAGAGTCAAGAGGAGATGACAAAAAACTATAATAAGTATAAAAAAATATAAAATTTAAGCTTAAGATTTCAGATTAGTCGGAAAAAATACGTATATATATCTAGTATAATTTTTGGTTCTATTTCTATAAAATATTCCACAAATTATAGAATCTTCCAAAAATAGGTAAGCGCTACCTTTTTGGTGTGGTATAATAAGCATAGAAAAAGCCCGAGCGATTAGGCTCAGGCTTTCTTCTTAGTGATCACGGTCACATGAGATGAATTTAATCTTGTAGTAATCAGATTGTTTGTAAGTTTCACTGTATTCTAAAACTTGGCCAGTTGATTCGAGTTTGGTGATTTTAGTTTGTAGGACAGTAGGGAATTGTTCATCGACTCCGAGGACTGAAGCCGCATGTTCTGGAGTTGGAAAGACTATTTCGTTGATTTCTTCAAAGTGTTCATCATTCATGTGAATGTGGTAGTCTAACTTGAAACGATTATAGATAGAACTATAGTATTCAAGGTTTGGATAATTTGCGTTGATATATTGTTCTGGGATGTAGGATGTATGGTAGATATAAACGACACCGTTTGATTCGCGGATACGTTCAATCTTGTAGTAGAATTGATCGCCGCGTAGACCCAATTTTTCCAAGTAAACAAGCTTGTTTCCGCGTTCAATTGAAAGAACAGTTACCTTATCATCTTTAGCATTGAAGAGTTCAATATCTGAAAACTCTACAAGCTTGTGTTTGCGTGCACGTGAAACGAAGGTTCCTTTTCCTTGTTGGCGGACAATATAGCCATCTTTGGCAAGGTCGTTTAAGGCGCGAACAACTGTGATAGAGCTGACATCGTACATTGAAATGAGTTCTGCTTCAGTGTAAAATTTATCTCCACTGCTAAACTGCCCAGAGATGATTTTATTTTTTAATTCGTCTTTTATGTATTGATATTTGGGAATTGCCATATTTTTACCTCTATTTTCCTTCTCCATAGAAAATTTTACCATAAAAGCGAAAAAAATAGTAGTCTTTTGAATAAAAAATTAGATAACAGATTAAAAAATTAAGTTACATAGGCATTGCTCATATTTTATAAATGTATTTTATACAAAATTATTTTAGGTTCTCTATTCCGAATGTAAAGAGCGTTTGAAATGGGTCTGAAAATGTTTGAAACTAATTGAACGTGTGTATAATAGTAAAATTACAGTAAATATTCCGACAATTTCTATTGACAATTCAAACAGATTGGTTTATAATTACTATAACAACGAGTGAAAGCGCAAACTTTGCAATCAAAAGGTAGTTTTATGACACGATTTGAGATACGAGACGATTTCTATTTAGATGGGAAACCGTTCAAGATTTTGTCCGGCGCCATTCATTATTTTAGGATTCCTCCAGAGGATTGGTATCATTCGCTCTATAACTTGAAGGCTCTTGGTTTTAATACGGTAGAGACTTATGTGGCTTGGAATTTACACGAGCCTCGTGAGGGTGAGTTTCATTTTGAAGGAGCTCTGGATTTGGAGCGATTTCTACAGACAGCGCAAGACTTGGGTCTCTACGCTATCGTTCGTCCGTCACCCTTCATCTGTGCGGAGTGGGAATTCGGTGGTTTACCAGCCTGGCTCTTAACCAAAGACATGAGGATTCGTTCTTCAGATCCTGCCTATATTGAGGCTGTCGGTCGCTATTATGATCAGCTCTTGCCACGACTGGTTCCACATCTGTTGGACAATGGTGGCAATATCCTCATGATGCAGGTTGAAAATGAGTATGGTTCTTATGGAGAAGATAAGGCTTACCTGAGAGCCATTCGACAGCTGATGGAAGAGCGTGGCGTAACCTGTCCTCTCTTTACATCAGATGGTCCTTGGAGAGCTACTCTGAAAGCGGGAACCTTAATCGAAGATGACCTCTTTGTAACAGGGAACTTTGGTTCTAAGGCACCTTACAACTTTTCACAGATGCAGGAATTCTTTGATGAGCATGGCAAGAAATGGCCGCTCATGTGTATGGAGTTCTGGGATGGCTGGTTCAATCGTTGGAAAGAACCGATTATCACACGGGATCCTAAGGAATTGGCAGATGCAGTTCGAGAGGTTTTGGAACAAGGCTCCATCAATCTTTACATGTTCCACGGTGGTACAAACTTTGGCTTCATGAATGGTTGCTCAGCTCGAGGGACTTTGGACCTGCCACAAGTTACATCTTATGATTACGATGCTCTTCTGGATGAAGAAGGAAATCCAACTGCCAAATACTTGGCAGTCAAGAAGATGATGGCAACACATTTCCCAGAGTATCCGCAGTTAGAACCACTCTACAAAGAGAGTATGGAGTTGGATGCTATACCAATAGTAGAAAAAGTTTCCTTGTTTGAAACCTTGGATAGCTTGTCAAGTCCAGTAGAAAGCCTCTATCCTAAAAAGATGGAGGAGCTGGGACAAAGCTATGGTTACTTACTCTATCGAACAGAAACAAACTGGGATGCAGAAGAAGAAAGACTTCGTATCATTGACGGTCGAGATAGGGCCCAGCTGTATGTCGATGGTCAGTGGATTAAAACCCAATATCAGACAGAGATTGGGGAAGATATTTTTTATCAAGGTGAAAAGAAAGCGTTATCTAGGATTGACATATTGATAGAAAATATGGGGCGTGTCAACTATGGGCATAAGTTCTTAGCAGATACGCAACGTAAGGGAATTCGGACAGGGGTTTGTAAGGATTTGCATTTCTTACTGAACTGGAAACACTATCCACTCCCACTAGACAATCCTAAGAAAATTGATTTTTCAAAAGGATGGACTCAAGGACAACCAGCCTTTTACGCTTATGACTTTACAGTCCAAGAGCCAAAAGATACTTACCTAGACTTGTCTGAGTTTGGTAAGGGAGTTGCCTTTGTCAATGGGCAGAATCTAGGACGTTTTTGGAACGTCGGCCCAACCCTCTCACTTTATATCCCTCATAGCTATCTCAAGGAAGGTGCCAACCGCATCATCATCTTTGAAACAGAGGGCCAATATAAAGAAGAGATTCATTTAACTCGTAAACCTACACTAAAACACATAAAGGGGGAAAACTTATGACAATTGTAGGATGCCGTATCGATGGACGTTTGATCCACGGACAAGTAGCCAATCTTTGGGCTGGAAAACTAAATGTTTCACGTATTATGGTTGTAGATGACGAAGTTGTCAACAACGATGTTGAAAAGAGTGGTTTGAAACTTGCGACACCACCAGGTGTAAAATTGAGTATTTTGCCAATTGAGAAAGCGGCAGCCAATATTCTTGCTGGTAAATACGATAGCCAACGTCTCTTTATCGTTGCTCGTAAACCAGACCGCTTCCTTGGTTTGGTAGAAGCAGGTGTACCACTTGAAACCCTTAATGTTGGGAATATGTCTCAAACACCAGAAACTCGCCCTATCACACGTTCTATCAACGTAGTAGACAAGGATGTGGAAGATTTCCACAAATTGGCAGAAAAAGGTGTTAAACTTACTGCTCAAATGGTTCCAAATGATCCAATTTCAGACTTTTTGAGCTTATTAAAATAGGAAAAAATTTTTTAGGAGGTCATTGTTATGATACAATGGTGGCAAATTTTACTTCTCACTTTGTACTCAGCTTATCAAATCTGTGATGAGTTGACGATCGTTTCATCTGCAGGTTCCCCTGTATTTGCTGGTTTCATTACTGGTTTAATCATGGGAGATGTGACTACTGGTTTGCTTATCGGTGGTAACTTGCAACTGTTCGTTCTTGGGGTTGGTACCTTCGGTGGTGCTTCTCGTATCGACGCAACTTCTGGTGCGGTTCTTGCGACAGCCTTCTCTGTTTCACAAGGAATTGATGCACCGCTTGCCATTACTACAATCGCTGTACCAGTAGCAACTCTCTTGACTTACTTCGACGTTCTTGGTCGTATGACTACTACCTTCTTCGCTCACCGTGTGGATGCTGCCATCGAACGCTTTGACTATAAAGGTATTGAACGCAACTACTTGCTTGGTGCGATTCCTTGGGCTTTATCTCGTGCCCTTCCAGTCTTCTTTGCCCTTGCTTTTGGTGGTGAATTTGTACAAGGCGTAGTAGACTTCGTTACAAAATACCAATGGATTGCAGATGGTTTGACACTCGCAGGACGTATGCTTCCAGGTCTTGGATTTGCAATCTTGCTTCGTTACCTTCCAGTTAAACGTAACCTTCATTACCTTGCTATGGGATTTGGTTTGACAGCTATGTTGACTGTTCTTTACTCATATGTAACAGGTCTTGGTGGCGCTGTTGCTGGTATCGTAGGTACTCTTCCTGCTGAAGTTGCTGAAAAAATTGGTTTCGTGAACAACTTCAAAGGATTGTCTATGATTGGTATCTCTATCGTAGGTATTTTCCTTGCAGTGCTTCACTTCAAAAATAGCCAAAAAGTAGCTGTAGCAGCACCTTCTACACCATCAGAAAGTGGGGAAATCGAAGATGACGAATTCTAATTACAAACTAACAAAAGAAGATTTTAATCAAATCAACAAACGTAGCTTGTTTACTTTCCAATTAGGTTGGAACTACGAACGTATGCAAGCTTCTGGTTACCTTTACATGATCTTGCCTCAGTTGCGTAAAATGTATGGGGATGGAACTCCTGAATTGAAAGAAATGATGAAAGTTCATACTCAATTCTTCAATACTTCACCATTCTTCCATACTATTATCGCTGGTTTTGACCTTGCCATGGAAGAAAAAGATGGTGTAGGTTCAAAAGACGCCGTTAACGGTATCAAGACAGGTTTGATGGGACCATTCGCTCCTCTTGGGGATACAATCTTTGGTTCACTTGTACCTGCTATCATGGGGTCAGTCGCAGCAACTATGGCTATCGCTGGCCAACCTTGGGGGATCTTCCTTTGGATTGCAGTTGCAGTAGCGTATGACATCTTCCGTTGGAAACAGTTGGAATTTGCTTACAAAGAAGGGGTTAACCTTATCAACAACATGCAAAGTACCTTGACAGCTTTGATTGACGCTGCATCTGTACTTGGTGTCTTCATGATGGGTGCTCTTGTAGCAACAGTGATTAACTTTGAAATTTCTTACAAGTTGCCAATCGGTGAAAAGATGATTGATTTCCAAGACATCTTGAACCAAATCTTCCCACGTTTGCTTCCAGCAATCTTTACTGCCTTTATCTTCTGGTTGCTTGGTAAGAAAGGTATGAACTCTACTAAAGCTATCGGTATTATTATCGTACTTGCTTTGACTCTTTCTGCCCTTGGTCACTTTGCACTTGGAATGTAATTCCTTATGACTAAATCATTAATTTTGGTGAGCCATGGTCGCTTCTGTGAGGAGCTTAGAGGTAGCACAGAAATGATTATGGGCCCACAAGACAACATTTACACAGTAGCTCTTCTTCCAGAAGATGGCCCAGAAGAATTTACTGCTAAATTTGAAGCTGTTATTGAAGGGGTGGATGATTTCCTAGTCTTTGCGGATCTTCTCGGTGGGACACCTTGTAATGTGGTGAGTCGCTTGATCATGGAAGGTCGTGATATTGACCTTTACGCAGGGATGAATCTTCCAATGGTGATTGAATTTATCAATGCGAGCCTTACAGGCGCAGATGCGGACTACAAGAGCCGTGCTGCAGAAAGTATTGTGAAAGTTAATGACCTGTTAGCGGGCTTCGATGATGACGAAGATGAATAATACTCTTCGAAAATCTCTTCAAACTACGTCAACGTCGCCTTGCC
>NZ_VMML01000006.1:58901-65862 GCF_013277175.1 Streptococcus sp. 3167
ACTTCGTCAGTCTTATCCGACAACCTCAAAGCAGTGCTTTGAGCAGCCTGCGGCTAGTTTCCTACAGATTTTAGTTGGAACTCGATTCAATTCATGTGACAACGTGAAAATCGTTAGAGCATTTTATATAAAATATACATGGGAATGGAGCTTACTCCCATTCCCATATTTAATAGAAAAAGAGGAACTCAATGCTACATTATACAAAAGAAGACTTGCTCGAATTGGGTGCAGAAATCACTACGCGTGAAATCTACCAACAGCCTGATGTATGGAGAGAAGCTTTTGAATTTTACCAAGCAAAACGTGAAGAAATTGCAGCCTTCCTACAAGAAATCGCTGATAAACATGACTATATTAAGGTTATCTTGACAGGTGCTGGGACTTCTGCTTATGTGGGAGATACCTTGCTACCTTACTTTAAGGAAGTCTATGACGAACGCAAATGGAATTTCAATGCTATTGCGACAACAGATATCGTTGCCAATCCAGCAACCTATTTGAAAAAAGATGTGGCAACTGTCCTTGTGTCTTTTGCTCGTAGTGGGAACTCGCCTGAAAGTGTGGCGACTGTTGATTTGGCCAAATCCTTGGTGGATGAGCTTTATCAAGTGACGATTACTTGTGCAGCAGATGGTAAATTGGCTCTTCAAGCTCACGGTGATGACCGTAATCTCTTGCTCTTGCAACCAGCTGTCTCTAATGATGCTGGATTTGCCATGACTTCTAGCTTTACGTCTATGATGTTGACAGCTCTCTTGGTCTTTGATCCTACAGAATTTGCTGTTAAGTCTGAACGTTTTGAAGTTGTATCTAGTCTTGCCCGTAAAGTTTTAGACAAGGCAGAAGATGTCAAAGAGCTCGTTGATTTAGACTTTAACCGTGTCATCTATCTAGGCGCTGGTCCTTTCTTTGGACTTGCTCATGAAGCTCAGCTCAAGATTTTGGAATTAACTGCTGGTCAAGTTGCGACCATGTATGAAAGCCCAGTTGGCTTCCGTCACGGTCCAAAATCTCTTATCAACGAAAATACAGTTGTTTTGGTCTTTGGTACAACGACAGACTACACTCGTAAGTACGACTTGGACTTGGTTCGTGAAGTTGCTGGTGACCAGATTGCTCGTCGTGTTGTGCTTTTGAGTGATCAAGCTTTTGGTCTTGAAAATGTCAAAGAAGTGGCCCTTGGTTGTGGCGGTGTCTTGAATGATATTTACCGTGTCTTCCCTTACATCGTTTATGCCCAACTCTTTGCCCTATTGACTTCACTCAAGGTAGAAAATAAACCAGATACACCGTCTCCTACAGGTACAGTAAACCGTGTAGTACAAGGTGTCATAATTCACGAATATCAAAAGTAAGACAGTGTTTATGAATTCTTGACAAGAGGATTTGTAAATTATCAGATAAACCATAGATTGTCAGTACGCTTTCTATGGTTTGTTTGCTTGAGAGAAATAGTAAAAGGAGAACAGAATGAAAGCATACACAGAGCGTGTATTTGGAAATGTTGAGGGCGAGGATGTCTTGGCCTATCGATTTGAGACAGACGGTGGCTACCAACTTGAGGTTATGACTTATGGTGCGACCATCTTGCGCTATGTCGCACCTGACAAGGCTGGAAATTTTGCCAATGTTATCTTGGGATTTGATGACTTTGATAGTTATGTAGGCAATAGTCCCAAGCATGGAGCAAGTGTAGGTCCTGTAGCGGGTCGTATTGCAGGTGCGACCTTTGAGCTCAATGGTAAGACCTATGACCTTGAGGTTAATAATGCTAGCAACTGTAATCACAGTGGTTCAACTGGTTGGGATTCCAGCTTGTTTGAAGTTGAAGAAGTAAGCGATCATGGCTTGACTCTCTACACAGAGCGTACAGATGGGACAGGAGGGTTCCCTGGAAATCTCAAGATTTGGATCAGTTATCACTTGGAAGAAACTGGTGCCTATAAAATCAGCTACAAGGTGACGACCGATCAGGATACGCTGGTCAATCCAACCAACCACAGCTATTTCAACTTGTCTGGTGATTTCACGCAGACGATTGACCGTCATGTCTTCCAACTAAATACAGAGGGTATTTACCCAATCGCTCCCGATGGTGTTCCTGCCAAAACTCCAGAAGCCAACCGTGATGTGGTCAAACACATCTACAATGGTGCCTTGTTGAAGGATATCTTTGCAGAAGAAGATGAGCAAATCCAGCTGGCATCAGGTTTGGATCACCCATTTGCCCTTCCTGTAGGCCATGACAATGCTGGATTCCTTTATGACCAAAATTCAGGTCGCTTCCTGCTTTTCAAGACAGAAACTCCTTGCTTTGTGGTCTACACAGCAAACTTTGTGGATGAGAGTGTACTTGTGGCTGGTCAGCCAATGGTGCAGCACAATGGGATTGCCCTTGAAGCGCAAGCTTTACCAGATGCCATTCACAGCGACCTCAAAGACCAAGTCATTCTTAAAGCTGGTCAAACCTTCACCAGTAAGACACGTTATGAACTTGTTGTGAAATAAAAAAGCTGGTCAAAAAGTCTTTAAAATTAAAATAACGCATATTGTCAGGTGATGAAAAGTTTGATAATATGCGTTTTATTATGAAATGATTTACTTTATATTATCCTGAAATGGTGTTATTTTTGAGTTATCTGGCTTGACTTTCTTGATGGAAATTATACAATAGTTGTAATAATTACAACGAGAAAAGAGGACCATTTATGACCTATGAATACAAGAGTCACATTTATTTGGCAGAGACAGTTTTAAATGTAAAGGATTTGGCCAGTCAAACAGCCTTTTATCAGCAAGTTATTGGTTTAGAAATCTTATCTCAAACTGAGACAGAGTCCATTCTAGGCCTTGGTGGAAAAGTCTTGGTACAGCTGATTCAAGCACAAGAGAGCGGAGAAGTGAGGGAACATTGTGGTCTTTACCATTTGGCCATTCTCTTGCCCACACGCAAGGCTTTGGCTGATGTCTTGAAACACCTGACAGATTTACAGATTCCTCTTGTCGGCGGTGCAGACCATGGTTACAGTGAAGCTATTTACTTGGAAGATTTGGAGGGAAATGGCATTGAACTCTATCGAGATAAGCCGGTTTCCACATGGGATATTCGAGAAGATGGACGCATTATCGGAGTGACGGAGGCTCTTGCGGCGCAGGACATTTATGAGTTGGGGGAAAGAGTAGAGCCCTTTATCTTGACAGAAGGTACGAGAATGGGGCATATTCATCTTTCCGTCAAGGATAGTCGAAAGTCCAGCCAGTTTTATCAAAAGGTGTTAGGGCTAGAGGATAAATTCAGTGTGCCTAGCGCTAGTTGGATTGCGGCTGGAGATTACCATCATCATTTAGCAGTTAACGAATGGGGAGGAAAAGGTCTGGATTCGCGTAAGCAAGGCTTACCAGGTTTAGCCTACTATGTCATCGAAGTCGCACATAAAGAAGAACTGTTAACGATTGCCCAACGAGCACAAGAAGTTGACGCACCAATCAAATGGATGACATCGAGCCAATTGGAAATCACAGACTCAGATGGAATTGTGACTCGTATTTGCTTAGCTCGATAGACAGGATGTGATGAAAATCAGAGCATCAATTGTAGAAAGTGGTTTTTATTCTAGTATTAGCTTTTCCTCAGTTCATCAGCTTCCTCCTTGACACTTTGTCAGTTTTTGATACAATAGTACAAAATTAGAGGAGGTGGGTTATGATTCAGAAACATGCGATTCCCATTTTAGAGTTTGATGATAATCCTCAGGCGGTTATCATGCCCAATCACGAGGGGCTGGACTTGCACTTGCCCAAGAAATGTGTCTATGCATTTTTAGGTGAAGAGATTGACCGCTATGCGAGGGAAGTAGGGGCGGACTGTGTCGGCGAATTCGTTTCAGCCACCAAGACCTATCCAGTCTATGTCGTGAACTACAAAGGCGAGGAGATTTGTCTGGCTCAGGCTCCTGTTGGTTCAGCTCCAGCAGCCCAGTTTATGGATTGGTTGATTGGCTATGGTGTGGAGCAGATTATTTCCACAGGTACCTGTGGTGTGCTAGCCGATATAGAGGAAAATGCCTTTCTAGTCCCTGTTCGCGCTCTGCGAGATGAAGGAGCCAGTTACCACTATGTGGCACCTTCTCGTTATATGGAAATGCAGCCAGAGGCTATTGCTGCCATTGAGCAAGTTTTGGAAGTCAGAGGGATTCCCTATGAAGAAGTCCTGACCTGGACGACAGACGGTTTTTACCGAGAAACGGCTGAAAAGGTGGCTTATCGTAAGGAAGAGGGCTGTGCTGTTGTGGAGATGGAGTGTTCTGCGCTTGTGGCAGTAGCCCAACTGCGAGGGGTTCTCTGGGGAGAATTGTTGTTCACAGCTGATTCCTTAGCAGACTTGGACCAGTACGATAGTCGTGACTGGGGATCGGAAGCTTTTGAGAAGGCGTTAGAACTGAGTTTAGCAAGTGTTGTGCAACTTTAGTCGCTTTTCTCGGCAGTTTCTTATCTTAGTGAAGGAGAACTTTAAAAGCTTGATTGATGATTATTTTTTGCCGAATAAAATAGGAAGTCGGTAGTTTTTAGACGTTTCTAGAAATGGACGAGTTTGGATAACCTCTTTTTTAGGATAAGCGTACGCGATGTTTTGTCCATTCCTATTTGAGATATTTCTTTTGTTTTATGGTACAATGGAAACATGTTATTCAAATTATCTAAGGAAAAAATAGAGCTAGGCTTATCTCGTTTATCGCCAGCCCGTCGTATTTTTTTGAGTTTTGCCTTGGTCATTTTACTAGGCTCTCTTCTTTTGAGCTTGCCCTTTGTCCAAGTTGAAAGCTCACGAGCGACTTATTTTGATCATCTTTTCACTGCTGTCTCTGCAGTCTGTGTGACAGGTCTTTCAACCCTTCCAGTAGCTCACACATATAATATCTGGGGTCAAATAATCTGTTTGCTCTTGATTCAGATCGGTGGTCTAGGACTCATGACCTTTATTGGAGTTTTCTATATCCAGAGCAAGCAAAAGCTTAGTCTTCGTAGCCGTGCAACTATTCAGGATAGTTTTAGTTATGGAGAAACTCGATCTTTGAGAAAGTTTGTCCATTCTATTTTTCTCACAACTTTTCTAGTTGAGGGTTTGGGAGCTCTATTCCTCAGTTTTCGTTTTGTTCCACAACTTGGCTGGGGGCGCGGTCTTTTTAGTTCCATTTTTCTAGCTATATCCGCCTTCTGTAATGCAGGTTTTGATAATTTGGGGAGCACCAGTTTATTTGCTTTTCAGACCGATTTACTGGTCAATCTGGTGATTGCAGGCTTAATTATTACAGGTGGTTTTGGCTTTATGGTCTGGTTTGATTTGGCTGGTCATGTAGGAAGAAAGAAAAAAGGGCGCCTGCACTTTCATACGAAGCTTGTACTATTATTGACTCTAGGTTTGTTGTTATTTGGAACGGCAACTACTCTCTTTCTTGAGTGGAACAATGCTGGAACGATTGGCAATCTCCCTGTTGCCGATAAGGTTTTAGTTAGCTTTTTTCAAACAGTGACGATGCGAACAGCAGGCTTTTCTACGATAGATTATACTCAGGCTCATCCTGTGACTCTTTTGATTTATATCTTACAGATGTTTCTAGGTGGGGCACCTGGGGGAACGGCTGGGGGGCTCAAGATTACGACATTTTTTGTCCTCTTGGTCTTTGCGCGAAGTGAGCTTTTGGGCTTGCCTCATGCCAATGTTGCGAGACGAACGATTGCGCCGCGAACGGTTCAAAAATCCTTTAGTGTCTTTATTATCTTTTTGATGAGCTTCTTGGTAGGATTGATTCTGCTAGGGATGACAGCCAAAGGCAATCCTCCCTTTATCCACCTCATATTTGAAACCATTTCAGCTCTTAGTACAGTTGGTGTAACGGCAAATTTGACTTCTGATCTTGGGAAATTGGCTCTCAGTGTTATCATGCCACTTATGTTTATGGGACGAATTGGTCCCTTGACCTTGTTTGTTAGCTTGGCAGATTACCATCCAGAAAAGAAAGATATGATTCACTATATGAAAGCAGATATTAGTATTGGTTAAGAAAGGAAAGAGAATGTCAGATCGTACGATTGGAATTTTAGGATTGGGAATTTTTGGGAGCAGTGTCCTAGCTGCCCTAGCCAAGCAGGATATGAATATTATCGCTATTGATGACCACGCAGAGCGCATCAATCAGTTTGAGCCAGTTTTGGCGCGTGGAGTGATTGGTGACATCACAGATGAAGAATTATTGAGATCAGCAGGGATTGATACCTGCGATACCGTTGTCGTCGCGACAGGTGGAAATCTGGAGTCGAGTGTGCTTGCGGTTATGCACTGTAAGAGTTTGGGGGTACCGACTGTTATTGCTAAGGTCAAAAGTCAGACTGCTAAGAAAGTGCTAGAAAAGATTGGAGCTGACTCGGTTGTCTCGCCAGAGTATGAAATGGGGCAGTCTCTAGCACATACCATTCTTTTCCATAATAGTGTTGGTGTCTTTCAGTTGGATAAAAATGTCTCTATTGTGGAGATGAAAATTCCTCAGTCTTGGGCAGGTCAAAGTCTGAGTAAATTAGACCTCCGTGACAAATATAATCTGAATATTTTGGGCTTCCGAGAGCAGGAAAATTCCCCATTGGATGTTGAATTTGGACCAGATGACCTCTTGAAGGCAGATACCTATATTTTGGCGGTCATCAACAACCAGTATTTGGATACCCTAGCAGCATTGAATTTGTAAAAGAGGGAGCTTCCCTCTTTTTTGATGCTTAAGATGGTAAATAGAGACAGAAGCCTTGTATTCTAGTAAAAGTTCTTCAAAGGCTGGACTTTATGGTAGAATAGAAAGCAGTGACAAGAGAGAGTAATACTCTTCGAAAGTCAAATTTAAACCACGTCAACGTCACCTTGCCGTAGGTATAGGTAACTGACTTCGTCAGTCTTATCTACAACCTCAAA
>NZ_VMML01000006.1:65879-76396 GCF_013277175.1 Streptococcus sp. 3167
TTTGATTTTCATTGAGTAAGAAAAATCAGTCCCCTAAAGGAGTAGATTATGAAGTTATTGTCTATCGCCATTCCTAGCTATAATGCTGCAGCCTATCTTCATTACTGTGTGGAGTCGCTAGTGATTGGTGGTGAGCAAGTTGAGATTTTGATTATCAATGATGGGTCTCAGGACCAGACTCAGGAAATCGCTGAGCGTTTAGCCGACAAGTATCCTAACATCGTTAGAGCCATTTATCAGGAAAATAAGGGCCATGGCGGTGCGGTCAATCGTGGCTTGGTAGAGGCTTCTGGGCGCTATTTTAAAGTAGTTGACAGTGATGACTGGGTGGATCCTCGTGCCTACTTGAAAACTCTTGAAACCTTGCAGGAACTTGAGAGTAAGGGTCAAGAGGTTGACGCCTTTGTGACTAATTTTGTTTACGAAAAGGAAGGTCAGTCTCGTAAGAAGAGTATGAGCTACGAGTCAGTCTTGCCTGTTCGGCAGATTTTTGGCTGGGACCAGGTCGGAAATTTCTCCAAAGGCCAGTATATCATGATGCACTCGCTGATTTATCGGACAGATTTGTTGCGTGCTAGCCAGTTCCAACTGCCTGAGCATACTTTTTATGTCGATAATCTCTTTGTCTTTACCCCTCTTCAGCAGGTCAAGACCATGTACTATCTGCCTGTCGATTTCTATCGTTATTTGATTGGGCGTGAGGACCAGTCTGTCAATGAGCAAGTGATGATTAAGCGCATTGACCAGCAACTTAAAGTCAATCGACTCTTGGTAGACCAGCTTGATTTATCCCAAGTGAGCCACCCCAAAATGCGAGAATATCTGCTGAATCATATCGAGATTACGACGGTGATTTCCAGTGCCCTGCTCAATCGAGCAGGTACAGCAGAGCATTTGGCAAAAAAACGGGAGCTGTGGACCTATATTCAGCAGGAAAATCCAGAGGTTTTTCAGGCTATCCGTAAGACCATGCTTAGCCGTTTGACCAAACATTCAGTCTTGCCAGCTCGCAAACTGTCCAATGTCGTCTATCAAATCACCAAATCTGTTTATGGATTTAATTGATATAAGTATTTTATAAGAGGGATTTAAGAAAAATTTTAACTTTTTCTTAGTCCTTTTTAATTTTAGGATATTATACTAGAGTCATCAAATAAAGAAAAACTCTAAGGAGAACCCTATGAAATTCAATCCAAATCAAAGATATACTCGTTGGTCTATTCGCCGTCTCAGTGTCGGTGTTGCCTCAGTTGTTGTGGCTAGTGGCTTCTTTGTCCTAGTTGGTCAGCCAAGTTCTGTACGTGCCGATGGGGTCAATCCGACCCCTGCTCAAGTTGTACCTGAAGAGACATCGGGAACGAAAGAGGGTGACTTAGCAGAAACTCAGGGAGATACTGTTCTTGCTCAAGCGAAACCTGAGGTCGTTGCTGGAAATACGAACTCACTTTCTACACCTACAGAAGTAACTGAAGTGAGCGAGGAGACAAGCCCTTCTCGTCTGGATACACTTTTTGAAAAAGGTGAAGAAGCTCAAGAAAATTCAGAGCTAGCAGATGTCTTAAAAGAAGCTGTAGATACAGCTGATGTGGATGGGAAACAAGCAAGTCCAGAAGATATTAAAAAAGCTGTCGATGAGGATGTTAAAGACAGTATCGATGTCCCAGCGGGCTATCTAGAACAAGCCAAAGCTTCCGGTCCTTTCTTGGCTGGTGTAAACAAACCGCTTAAATATGAACTTTTCGCAGGAGATGGTATGTTGACTCGTCTCTTGCTCAAAGCATCTGACAAGGCTCCATGGTCAGATAATGGTAAGGATAAAAATGAAAAAATTCCACCAGTGAAAAATTTACCTGATGGCAAGTATTACTATCAAGTATCTTTGAATGGTAACACTACAGGTAAGCAAGATCAGGATTTATTAGATACACTTCGTACTAATGGTACAAATACCTATGAAGCTACCCTGACTGTCTATGAAGCAGCCGGTGATAAACCAAATTTGAATAAGGTTGTCAAGGAACGTAAAGTCAATATTACCTTGAACGGTCTTGTAACAAGAAGCGATGTCAAATCTGCAGTTAAAAACAACGTTAAAGACAGTATCGATGTTCCAGCAGCCTACCTAGAACAAGCCAAGGGTGACGGTCCATTCACAGCAGGTGTCAACCATGTGATTCCATACGAACTATTCGCAGGTGATGGCATGTTGACTCGTCTCTTGCTTAAGGCATCTGACAAGGCTCCATGGTCAGATAACGGCGACGCTAAAAACCCAGCCCTATCTCCACTAGGCGAAAACGTGAAGACCAAAGGTCAATACTTCTATCAAGTAGCCTTGGACGGAAACGTGGCTGGCAAAGAAAAACAAGAACTCATCGACCAGTTCCGAGCAAACGGCACTAAAACCTACAGCGCTACAGTCAATGTCTATGGTAACAAAGATGGTAAAGCAGATTTGACAAATGTCGTAGCAACTAAACAAGTTACTATTAACATAAATGTTAAAGAAACATCAGACACAGCAAATGCTTCATTCTCATCTTCTAACTCTGGTTCTGGCGTGACTCCGATGAATCACAATCCTGCTACAGGTGCGACTCATCAAACAGCTGCTGACCATAAGGACATGATGGCACCAGCCAAAGAGACTGATAAAGCAATGCCAGCAAATGACCAAATGGAAAAATCAGGTATGAAGACTGAGACTCCAGCTCCAAGTACTACAGATAGCATGCCTGCTGACACCATGACAAGCTCTACCAATACGATGGCAGGTGAAAATATGGCTGCTTCTGCTAACAAGATGTCTGATACGATGATGTCAGACAAGATGATGTCAGATGATAAAGCTATGCTACCAAATACTGGTGAAGCTCAAACATCAATGGCAAGTATTGGTTTCCTTGGGCTTGCGCTTGTAGGTTTACTCGGTGGTCTAGGTTTGAAAAACAAAAAAGAAGAAAACTAATCAGCTAAGGAAATAAATGATGGATAGTGGGCTGACTAAGGCTAGTTTACCAACTCAATCAGCAATCAGGACTTTCTTTCAATAGCAGATTAAAATCATCGTAAAACAATAAAAATAGTGTTATACTTAAAGCAGTATAGCACTGTTTTTATCAAAGGAGAGACAGATGGGAAAGACAATTTTACTCGTTGACGACGAGGTAGAAATCACCGATATTCATCAGAGATACTTAATTCAGGCAGGTTATCAGGTCTTGGTAGCCCATGATGGACTGGAAGCGCTAGAGCTGTTCAAGAAAAAACCGATTGATTTGATTATCACAGATGTCATGATGCCTCGGATGGATGGTTATGATTTAATCAGTGAGGTTCAATACTTATCACCAGAGCAACCTTTCCTATTTATTACTGCTAAGACCAGTGAACAGGACAAGATTTACGGCCTGAGCTTGGGAGCAGATGATTTTATTGCTAAGCCTTTTAGCCCACGTGAGCTGGTTTTGCGTGTCCATAATATTTTGCGCCGCCTTCATCGTGGGGGCGAAACAGAGCTGATTTCCCTTGGCAATCTAAAAATGAATCATAGTAGTCATGAAGTTCAAATAGGAGAAGAAATGCTGGATTTAACTGTTAAATCATTTGAATTGCTGTGGATTTTAGCTAGCAATCCAGAGAGAGTTTTCTCCAAGACAGACCTCTATGAAAAAGTCTGGCAAGAAGACTATGTGGATGACACCAATACCTTGAATGTGCATATCCATGCTCTTCGACAGGAGTTGGCAAAATATAGTAGTGACCAAACGCCCACTATTAAGACAGTTTGGGGGTTGGGATATAAGATAGAGAAACCGAGAGGACAAACATGAAACTAAAAAGTTATATTTTGGTTGGATATATTATTTCAACCCTCTTAACCATTTTGGTTGTTTTTTGGGCTGTTCAAAAAATGCTGATTGCGAAAGGCGAGATTTACTTTTTGCTTGGGATGACCATCGTTGCCAGCCTTGTCGGTGCTGGGATTAGTCTCTTTCTCCTATCGCCGGTCTTTACGTCGTTGGGCAAACTCAAGGAGCATGCCAGGCGGGTAGCGGACAAGGATTTTCCTTCAAATTTGGAGGTTCAAGGCCCTTTAGAATTTCAACAATTAGGCCAAGCTTTTAATGAAATGTCCCATGATTTGCAGGCAAGCTTTGATTCCTTGGAAGAAAGCGAACGAGAAAAGGGCTTGATGATTGCCCAGTTGTCGCATGATATCAAGACTCCTATCACTTCAATCCAAGCGACGGTAGAAGGGATTTTGGATGGGGTTATCAAGGAAGGAGAACAGGACCATTATCTAGCAACCATTGGACGCCAGACGGAAAGACTCAATAAACTGGTTGAGGAGTTGAATTTTTTGACCCTAAACACAGCTAGAAATCAGGTGGAAACGACCAGCAAAGACAGCATTTTTCTGGATCAGCTCTTGATTGAGTGCATGAGTGAATTTCAGTTTTTGATTGAGCAGGAGAGAAGAGATGTCCACTTGCAGGTAATCCCAGAGTCTGCCCGGACTGAAGGAGATTATGCTAAGCTTTCTCGTATCTTGGTGAATCTGCTCAATAACGCTTTTAAATACTCTGCTCCAGGAACCAAGCTGGAAGTGGTGGCTAAGCTGGAGAAGAACCAGCTTTCAATCAGTGTGACCGATGAGGGGCAGGGCATTGCCCCAGAGGATTTGGAGAATATTTTCAAACGCCTTTATCGTGTCGAAACTTCGCGTAACATGAAAACAGGTGGGCATGGTCTTGGTCTTGCGATTGCGCGTGAATTGGCTCATCAATTGGGTGGGGAAATCACAGTCAGCAGCCAGTACGGTCTAGGAAGTACCTTTACCCTCCTTCTCAATCTCTCTGGTAGTGAAAATAAAGCCTAAAACCCCTTTACAAATCCAGCTATTCATGGTAAAATAGATTTTGTGTGAAATATCAGCAGGAAAGCATGAAGCTCGTCAACAGGTGTCTTATGATAAGTAACCTTGGCTGTTTAGGCGAAGGGCATCTGCACGAATCAGGGCTTTCTAAGTGACTATTTCCACCGAAATATTATTTATATCAGGAGGACATTCACATGTCACGTTATACAGGACCATCTTGGAAACAATCTCGTCGCCTTGGCCTTTCACTTACAGGTACAGGTAAAGAATTGGCACGTCGTAACTACGTACCAGGACAACACGGACCAAACAACCGTTCTAAATTGTCAGAATACGGTTTGCAATTGGCTGAAAAACAAAAACTTCGTTTCACTTACGGTGTAGGTGAAAAACAATTCCGTAACTTGTTCGTACAAGCTACAAAAATCAAAGGCGGGATCCTAGGTTTCAACTTTATGCTTCTTTTGGAACGTCGTTTGGATAACGTTGTTTACCGTCTTGGTCTTGCGACTACTCGTCGTCAAGCTCGTCAGTTCGTAAACCACGGTCACATCCTTGTTGACGGGAAACGCGTTGATATCCCATCATACCGCGTAACTCCAGGTCAAGTGATCTCAGTTCGTGAAAAATCATTGAAAGTTCCAGCAATCCTTGAAGCAGTAGAAGCTACTCTTGGACGTCCAGCATTCGTATCATTCGACGCTGAAAAATTGGAAGGTTCATTGACTCGCTTGCCAGAACGCGACGAAATCAACCCAGAAATCAACGAAGCACTTGTCGTTGAATTCTACAACAAGATGTTGTAATATTTTATTAAATATGATAGGCTGTAAAGCCTTGAAACTAAGCACTTTAGGCCTCTATCCTAGAGTGCTTTTTTGATTTCTCTTAGTATCCAGCTATAATCGTTGAGACATAACTAGACCGATATAGTCCAAAGTGATATAATAGTCTAAAGGAGGTGCTACCATGAATGTTTTAGAAAAAAACACACAGGTAAATTTTAAGACTAACAGAGACTTGTTAGAGAAAGCTAAAGCTATTATCACAGCGCAAAATCTTGATATGACAGCCAGTTTTAACTTGTTTTTAGAACACATTGTAGAAAATAAAGCCTTGCCATTTGAAACTCAAGTAGATAAAGAAAGAGAAGAACTTCTATCAAGGTTGCGTGCTGAAATTGCTCGTAGCTTTGAGGATTTAGAACATGGAAGAACTTACAGTCTTGATGAAGTGAGGGCTAACCTTGGAATTTAACGAGAAGGCATATAGCATCATTATCTCCGAAACGGTACAAGAACAGCTAAGAGGTATTAAAGATTATATCTCAGCTAACTACTTTTCAGAACAGGCAGGAGCAAACACAGTTAAGAATGTTCTTTATGGTTTGGAGCGTCTTGAAGTCTTCCCAGAAGCAGGATTTGATGCTGACGAAAGAGTAGGAGGGATTATATACCCACCCCACAAAACTCGATGCATCATTTTAGGAGATTACCTAGCATTCTATCATATTTTAGAGGACAGAAAAGCTGTCTTTGTATCAGATATTATTCATAGCAAACAGGACTACATCCGCTTGTTCAAGAAAAAATAGCGCCTATATATGAACTGCACCCCAAAAGTTAGATTTTTTCTGTCTAACTTTTGGGGTGCAGTTCAATTGGAATGTCCTTATTTTTATTATGGGATTGACAAATGAGGTTAAGGTTCAGATCTATGAACTTAGAAAGCAAGTACAAATCTTTAATCAGCTTTCAAAAAGATTTTGTGTAGATGTTTCGGGCTAAGGTATGTGACAAGATGAATTGATCGTTATGGAATAGAGAGTGTTAAAAATGGGAAGAATCGTTACTATTCCCCTGAATTAAAACAAGAAATAATCAATAAAAGCCTATATAATAACAAATGTATTAAAACTAAGAAAGACTTAGCTCAGTGTAATACAGAACCAAATCTTATAGATAAATTATTTGTCTAATTTTTTAGGAATTATATCTCTAAACAATATCATTTAACAATTAAATTGTTAGATCTAGCTTAAATTTCTGGTTTAATTCATTTATTGTATCACTATCATTATATTCCTTAAATATTCTCATAGCTTTAGAACATTCTTTTTTACCTAACTCTATTTGATTAGTTTTTATAAGATAAATACCTTTTAGGAAGAGTAAATAATTCTTTTCAAAATAATATCCTTGTCTGGTCAGTAAATTTTCTAAATCATCTATAAAAAATTGAGCGTTATTTAACAAATTATTTTTTAATAATAATTCTAAATTAAATAAATATAAAGGAATTACTCTATGTGTTCCCATATTTGTTTTTAAAAAATGTCGTGTTTTCTTGATTACCGCTCTATATAATAAGCTTATGGTTTTAGTGTTCATAAAAAACACCGAATTATAAAAAATTTTCAGTTCATACTCCATCCAAGTATCTACCGAAAGCAAATACTTTATTATCTCATTGCATTTAGATGTATTATAAGGAAGATTTACAAGGCGATTAATCTGTTGTTCAGCAATCAATTTTATGTGAAAATTGCATAAACTTCTTTCCTGCTTTTGTTTTAGCTCTATTTTCTTTATTAGTTCTTGTAACAAAATGATATCTGAAGAGTTTACAGCATGTTCTAATTCTTCAAAAAAGCATTCTTTTTTGGAATAATAGCAATGAACTAATTCTTCAAATTCCGAAAATGATATCCCCAGGCGATTTAACAATATGTAAAAATGATCAATAGATAATTTTGTAATCCCATTTTCGAAACGAGAAATAGTTGACTCACTAATCTTATCACAAGCCAAATCTTTAAGACGAAAATTTTTTGAAATACGGATATCCTTTAAAACTGCTCCAAAATTTTCCATAGTATTCCTCTTCCATTTCTGCAAAAAATAAAACCTGTTTTTTTATTTGTGATATGATTATACAAAAATAAAACAGAAAGGACAATATGATTATGAAAAAAATTTTATTGTCATCAGTTGCTTTACTGAGCCTAGTGGCAACACTACCAGTAAATAGTCCAGTTTCTGCTCAAGAATCTATCTCTCCCAAGTCTTATAGTCACTCTAATGGCAGTTGGATTCAATCGAATAGCCGTTGGTGGTATAAACACTCTGACGGTTCTTACACTAAAAACGGGTGGGAAAAGATCAATGAAACCTGGTACTATTTTGATAGTGAAGGTTGGATGAAAACAGGTTGGTTTAATGAATATGGAAATTGGTATTATCTAGATACTAGTGGTGCTATGAAAACAGGATGGTGTTTGATTTCTGGTAGTTGGTACTATTTAAATACTAGCGGTGTCATGCAAACTGGCCTACAGACTATCGAAGGAAAACAATATTATTTGGCTGCCAGCGGTGCTATGCAGACAGGTTGGCACAATATTGGAGATGATACTTATTTCTTTGCTAGTAGTGGAGCAAGACAAACGATTAATCGCCGTGCTTTAGTTCTTGGTGAAACATCAACGAGAGCAGTACCTATCGAAGACGTTAATGCTATGGAAAAGGTTTTTGGTAACCAAAACTTTAGTAAAGTTGTTCGTTTCCCAGATAAAACTAAGTCCGAGATTATTGCAAAAACGCAAGAGCTTTTCAAATCTTCTATCGAAAGCGATGTGAACTATCTTTACCTTACTTGTCATGGAGGAAGAGACGGAAGAATCTATCTTGGTAGCGATGGTCAGACATTTTCAGGCTGGGAATTGGCATCTATACTGAAACAATATAAAGGTAAGTTTGTGGTTATGCTGGATTGTTGCTATTCAGGAACAATTATAGATGTAGGTAAGTCAGACAAAAAGGTTGCCTCCAAGTCTGAAGAAAAATTTGATGAACAAGCATTTTTGGCAGGATTTTCAACAGGAGATGTAGCAAGCAAGAATGGTGAAATGCTTGATTCTAAATTCCTCGTACTATGTGCCTCTTGGAAAGGCGAAGAATCGTATAGTGTAGTCGGAGTAGGTAGTCTTGCCACCAGATACTGGGCAATGGGTACAGGTTGGGATTCACTTCAAAATAGAATGATTTCGCCTATGGCAGACACCAATACTAACGGAAAAATTACTTTAGAGGAACTGTATCAATACTCTTATCCTCTAGTCCTTGAAGCTGCATCACAAATTCACGAAGAGCAACATGTATCAGTTTATCCTAAAAACAGTCAATTTGTTTTATTCCAAAAATAAGGAGTTAAGAAAATGAAAGTATCAAAAAAAATCACACTATTTGGTTTATCTCTAGCAGGTCTAGCTTTATTAGCTTTCCCTCATTCAGGTCAAGCCTTTGAGTTGGAAGAAGAATGGGTTATTAAGGGTGGGGTTAAGTATCAAGATGGCAAAATTCTTCGATTTAACAATGGCCATGAAGTGGATATCAAAGTCTTGGATTTGCCAAAAACTGAGAAAATCGAGTGGACGGTTAGTCTCAATGGTCAAGATCAGACTATCAATTTCCTAGGTCAAGAAAAGGACAAATCTATGGTCGGTACAGAGGGGCGTTACCTGAATTTCTATGTACCTTATGGCTATAGAGGAGATATCAAGGTAGAAGCCAAGAGCGGAAATGAAGTAAAGACCTGGTCCACTAAAGTAGTAGATGATGTATATAATGATGGCGGAAAGAGTGGTTACTTCCGTATTGACGAATCAAATGATCAACACACCTACCTTGATGCAAAATGGGACTATCAAACTAAGACCTACACTGCTACCTTACCAGAGACTCTCAATGGTCAAAAAGTGTTTGCTTGGGAAGACGACTATGTAGAATTGAAACTTCAAAAACCAGGAGTTATCAGTCATTCCTACAGAGGGGGAGGAGCCTTCAAAATACTTTATCCGATTCTAAAAGCAGAAAGCTGGCTAAAAAAGAATTACAGTGAAAAGTGGTACTATCAAAAACAAGGTCAATTAGTTAAAAATGCTTGGGTTAAGGACAAGGGAACTTGGTACTTTATGAATGATAAAGGAGTCATGTTCAATCAAACTTGGCTCTATCAGGGTGGCAACTGGTATGCCTTTAAATCATCAGGAGCTATGATTGCTAGCAATTGGCTATATGATAATAACTCTTGGTATTACCTAAAGGACTCAGGTTCTATGGCGACAGGTTGGATCAAAGATAGTGGATCTTGGTATTATCTAAACAACTCAGGTTCTATGGTAACAGGATGGGTAAAAGATAGTGGATCTTGGTACTACCTTGCTTCAACTGGTAAGATGCTTCACAACACCTATACACCTGATGGTTACTATGTAGATGCCAGTGGCGCTTGGAAATAAATTTTAAACAGAGAAAATCTACTGAGAAGGTAGGTTTTCTTTTTTAGTCAGTGAATAATATATAGTAGATTGAAACTAGAATAGTACATCTGGACTTCTAAAACATTACTAGAAATTGATTTGATTGTCCTGATTGATTTGTCCTATTTTTATTTCATTTTACTATAGAATAAAGTAGATCAGAAATTTAGCAGGGTTATTCTCTTTTACTAACAATCTGCTTACAAAAATTAAACAAGAGTATTTTAAAAATTAGACCCATTGTGAACTTTAGTAGTAAACAAAAATCTGGGAAAAAAGTTTTATAGTCATTTAGTTTTTAAAAAGCGTTCCAAA
>NZ_VMML01000060.1:0-5191 GCF_013277175.1 Streptococcus sp. 3167
GTACGTTTGATGTACCAAGGTGAAGCTGGTTTCGGAAGAATCAGTAAGATGAGTTCTTGTTGGGCTCCTCAAGGAATCCGACCTAGCATTCCTAGTCATTATATGCGAGAATATCGCTATTGTTATGGGGCAGTAGATGCTCAGACAGGAGATTCCTTTTTCCTCATTGCTGGAGGATGCAATACTGAGTGGATCAATGAATTTCTACGGCAAGTCTCACAAGCTTATCCAGATGACTATATTTTACTTGTCATGGATAATGCTATATGGCATAAATCAAGTACCTTAGAGATTCCAAGTAATATTGAGTTGGCTTTTATCCCACCTTATACTCCAGAAATGAACCCTATTGAACAAGTATGGAAAGAAATTCGAAAACGAGGTTTCAAAAATAAGGCTTTCCAAACATTGGAAGCCGTCATTGATAAGCTTCAAGAAGTTATTCAAGGACTGGAAAAAAGCGTTTTAAAGTCCACTGTCAGCAGACAATGGACAAGGTTGCTTTTTGAAAATGATTGAGTATAAGGAAAGCTTGACAGCTCAACAGGTAGCTGAAGCAATAAAAAGAGGCTTCCAACAATCGATAGCAGATGTAGAATGTCTCCTCTGCCCTGTTGGTGATGGGGGAGAAGGTACTGTAGATGCTATCCGACATTCTCTTGACCTAAAAGAAAAATGGATCCAAGTGACAGACCCTTCTGGACAAAAAGAAGCCATGCGCTATTTTCAAAAAGGGGAACTGGCACTATTTGAAGTAGCTGACTTGGTTGGTCTTGGAAAAATTCCGCTAGAGAAACGAAATCCACTTCAAATCCAAACTTGTGGTATTGGAGAGTTGATTCTCCATCTCATTTCTAAAGGGATTAAAGATATTTATATCGGTGTTGGTGGCACGGCCAGTAATGATGGAGGACTGGGGATTGCTGCTGGTTTAGGTTATCAATTTTATGATAGGGATGGAAATGTCTTGCCTGCTTCCGGTCAATCCTTATTAAACTTAGCTTCTGTTTCAACAGAAAATCGCTATAAAATTCCTGAAGGTGTTCAAATTCATATTTTAGCAGATGTCGTGAGTCCCTTATGTGGTCATCAAGGTGCGACTTACACTTTTGGCAATCAAAAAGGTCTACATCCGACTATGTTTGCAGTCGTAGATCAGGCGATCCAAGATCTTTATGAAAAATTCTCACCTGCAACATTAGAAATTAAAGGAGCAGGAGCAGGTGGAGACCTTGCTGGTGGTTTGTGTGCCTTTGCTCAGGCAAGTATCGTGTCTGGAATTGATACCTGCTTGGACTTAACCAACTTTGATAAGAAAGTTTCAGATGCTGACTTGGTTGTTGTTGGAGAAGGAAGACTTGACAGTCAAAGCTTTGCTGGGAAAGCGCCTATAGGTGTTGCAAAAAGAACCCCTGTTGGAGTTCCTGTTATTGCTATTTGCGGTAGTCTTGCTGAAGATTTACCTCCCCTACCATTTGAAAATATCCAAGCTGTCTTTTCTATTTTGGAGAAAAGTGAACCTTTAGAAGATAGTTTGAAAAATGCCAGTCTCTATCTGGAGCGCATGGCTGCCAATATTGGGCACTTATTAAATATGTGCAAGATTTAGCTAAACCATTTCTTCCATAAGGATGTTTTGGCTGGTTCTTCCTTTTTAACTTCCCAAAGTTTTGGAAAAGCAAGTCGAAGGTCTTTTTCTTCTACTTGAACGGGTGCATTGCTATGAATAACCAGGCCGAAAGGAGAAGTAATATGCTCTTCAGATACTATGGTGGCTTGACTATCAGTTTCTTTTGCTTCTTTTAAGTAGAAAACTTGCTTATCAAATTCGATAGTTGGTGAAATCTTCACAAATAGTGGCTCTGCTTTTTCCTGAAGGTTTTCTAAAATAAATAAAAAGCCTTTTTCTAACTGAGGGCTATTTGCTGTGTCAATATCTACATATCCAAGAACTCTTTCCTCAAAAGTACCAAGATAGCGTCTTTGCTCATCCGGATTTATTTTTAACCCACCATGAGCTTTTTCAAGTAATTGTTTTGATAAATCTGTCATGAAAACAGTATATCATAAAAGTTAGAATAAAACAGACAAAAGAAAGCGATTACTTTATAAAGTTAAGGAAAATTTGCACAAAGATAACGTTTTTTCTTGAAAAAGGAGGGCTTTTAAGGTATTATAGAGGTGTAAAAAATTTAACTCAAAGGAGAGTAAAAAATGTCAATTATTACTGATGTTTACGCTCGCGAAGTCCTAGACTCACGCGGTAACCCAACACTTGAAGTAGAAGTTTACACTGAATCAGGTGCTTTCGGACGTGGTATGGTTCCATCAGGAGCTTCTACTGGTGAACACGAAGCAGTTGAACTTCGCGACGGTGACAAATCTCGTTACGGTGGTCTTGGTACACAAAAAGCTGTTGACAACGTAAACAACATCATTGCTGAAGCGATCATTGGCTACGATGTACGTGATCAACAAGCTATCGACCGTGCTATGATCGCTCTTGACGGTACTCCTAACAAAGGTAAATTGGGTGCAAACGCAATCCTTGGTGTGTCTATCGCTGTAGCTCGTGCTGCCGCTGACTACCTTGAAATCCCACTTTACAGCTACCTTGGTGGATTCAACACTAAAGTTCTTCCAACTCCAATGATGAACATCATCAACGGTGGTTCTCACTCTGACGCTCCAATCGCTTTCCAAGAATTCATGATTGTACCTGCTGGTGCGCCATCATTCAAAGAAGCTCTTCGTTGGGGTGCTGAAATCTTCCATGCTCTTAAGAAAATCCTTAAATCTCGTGGTTTGGAAACAGCCGTAGGTGACGAAGGTGGATTCGCTCCTCGTTTCGAAGGAACTGAAGACGGAGTTGAAACTATCCTTGCTGCTATCGAAGCTGCTGGATATGTTCCTGGTAAAGACGTATTTATCGGATTTGACTGTGCTTCATCAGAATTCTACGATAAAGAACGTAAAGTTTACGACTACACTAAATTCGAAGGTGAAGGAGCAGCTGTACGTACTGCTGCAGAACAAATCGACTACCTTGAAGAATTGGTAAACAAATACCCAATCATCACTATCGAAGATGGTATGGATGAAAATGACTGGGACGGTTGGAAAGCTCTTACTGAACGTCTTGGTGGTAAAGTTCAATTGGTTGGTGATGACTTCTTCGTAACAAACACTTCTTACCTTGAAAAAGGTATTGCAGAAGGTGCTGCTAACTCAATCCTTATCAAAGTTAACCAAATCGGTACTCTTACTGAAACATTCGACGCTATCGAAATGGCAAAAGAAGCTGGTTACACTGCCGTTGTATCACACCGTTCAGGTGAAACTGAAGATTCAACAATCGCTGACATCGCAGTTGCAACTAACGCAGGACAAATCAAGACTGGTTCACTTTCACGTACAGACCGTATCGCTAAATACAACCAATTGCTTCGCATCGAAGACCAACTTGGTGAAGTAGCAGAATACCGTGGATTGAAATCATTCTACAACTTGAAAAAATAAAGTAGTTCAGTAAACTATTTTATCCCGAACCTTGAAATTCAAAAGTTCGGCCGTTGATTTAACAACGTTTCTAGCCCCTCGGATTTTATCCGAAGGGCTATTTTTGGTACGACGGGCATGTCGTGCATCTGAGGTGTAAGTCCTCGGTGGGCACCTGCTACCGGTGAACCCAATAGCGATTCCCAAGCCTGACTATCGTGAGGTAGCGGATTAAAACGGTCTGGGGATAGACCGTTTTAAGTCTGACACTGGAAATAAGAATCGTCAGAGGAAGGGATAGCGAAATCGTGGCTCTACGAACAGGAACGTGATAGTAAGGCGTATATAGCGGATAAGGGGGTCAGAAACTCTAAAGTCCAAAAAGGTAGTCGTAACCTATATGCGTAAATCACGAGAGTAATTGAATTCGAACTAAGATTTATCTTTTTCCACTGTAACCTTTTAACGTCCTCATATCTTGTATAAACGAGGAAAGATGTAGGACTTATCCCGTGAGGTCTCATGAGCGCTGAAAGCGTAGTAACAAGGAATCATGAGAAGTCAGCCGAACCCATAGTAGTGAGGAAACTTCTGTAATGGAAGTGGAGCGAAGGGGTGAATACTCAAACAGTCTGGGGAGAGACTGTTTGAGGTCTGTCGCTAGAAAGAGAAAACGACAGATCGAAGTAATCCTACTTTACTTGTGTCTGTAAAACGAACGGTCTGATAGAACTGGACTCTGTCACGTATTGACTAGATGAAGGTTCACCAATATAAGATGTCCCTCAGGCACCAAAACAAGAAAGGAATAGGCACATGTCAAAATTGCTAGATAAGATAGTATCACGCGAAAATATGCTGGAAGCCTACAATCAAGTAAAATCCAATAAAGGCTCAGCTGGGATTGATGGAATGACTATCGAAGAGATGGATAATTATCTCAGACAAAACTGGCGCCTGACTAAAGAACTGATAAAACAGAGGAAATACAAACCTCAATCAGTCCTGCGAGTTGAAATCCCCCAACCCAATGGAGGTGTCCTTCAGCTTGGGATTCCGACAGTGATGGATAGGATAATCCAACAAGCCATTGTTCAAGTCATGAGTCCTATTTGTGAACCTCATTTCTCAGATACGAGTTATGGCTTCAGACCAAATAGGTCATGTGAAAAAGCCATCAGGAAGTTCTTAGAGTACTTAAATGACGGCTATGAGTGGATAGTGGATATAGACCTAGAGAAATTTTTCGATAGGGTTCCTCAAGATAGATTGATGTCCTTAGTACATAATATTATCGAAGACGGAGATAGGGAATCCTTGATTAGTCAGTATCTTCATTCAGGTGTTATCATTGACGGTCAGCGTCATAAAACGCTAGTTGGTACACCACAGGGAGGAAATGTATCTCCTCTCTTATCCAATATCATGCTTAATGAATTGGACAAGGAATTAGAAAAGAGGGGACTTCGATTTGTGCGCTACGCAGATGATTGTGTGATGACTGTCGGAAGCGAGGCAGCCGCTAAGCGTGTGATGTATTCAGTTAGTCGTTTTATTGAGAAACGGCTAGGTTTGAAAGTAAATATGACCAAGACTAAGATTACCAGACCAAGAGAGCTGAAATACTTAGGTTTTGGGTTCTGGAAATCATCAGATGGTTGGAAAAGTCGTCCCCATCAAGATAGTGTTCGGA
>NZ_VMML01000061.1:0-18337 GCF_013277175.1 Streptococcus sp. 3167
AATAAACCTCTTTAAAGCGTCCTTTTCCAAGACATTGTCGGACTGTCCCACGCTTGATTTCAGTATGGATAGTTTGAGGAGCTTTTCCAAGTAAAGAGGCGATTTCTCTATTTGATTTCCCTTCCTTTTTCCATCGTTCGATTAAGCGACGGCTATCGATTGTCAAATGTTTGGCTTTTGTAGTATAATGGTTTTGCATCTCTGTGCCTTTCTTGTGTTTGTGATTGAACAACAAGTATAACACAGAGGTGTTTTCTTATGCCTAGAAGAGCTTTCATTTGACAAGAGGAACCCTTGAAGCAGTTTTGTCAGCTAAACCAAGGCTAATCTTAGCCTTGGCTTGTCAGCCTAACAGCATCAAGCCTCTTATCAAATGAAATCGAGGGCTAGCTATCAGCTAGTTAAACCATCTAATTTTTAGGAGGGCTGGGTGGCTAACTTCATTATAGAACTTTCATATCACATTCGAATTACATTTTATTTTGGAAAACGTTTCCTTTGTTTTCAAATTGCTAAAAAAGTGGTACAATATAGGATAGCTTACTATTATCTGAATCAGCTGATTTGGAGAGAAAGGATTCATTTTGAAATCAATAGGCTTTATTGAAAAGCTGAAGGGGTTGTCTAGTAAAGAGCTGATTTTATTGGGAATTATCCTAAGTATCTTTTTACCCTTTTATCTTTTTGTAGTTGTACTCTGTTTATATATTATCAGTTTGATTTTTACAGGAGACATGAAAAGTATTCTTCAGAAAATGGGGGAGCATCCGATGCTGCTTCTTTTTCTTAGCTATAGTACTGTTATATCCATTCTTGCACAAAATTGGATGGGTCTTGTGGCTTCAGTAGGACTGTTTCTATTTACTATTTTCTTTTTGCACTATCAGTCGATTTTATCCCATAAATTCTTTCGATTGATTTTGCAGTTCGTCTTGTTTGGTAGTGTCTTGTCAGCTGCTTTTGCCAGTTTAGAACATTTCCAAATTGTGAAGAAATTTAACTATGCTTTTCTTTCACCCAATATGCAGGTGTGGCATCAAAACCGGGCAGAAGTGACCTTCTTTAATCCTAATTATTATGGAATTATTTGTTGTTTCTGTATTATGATTGCTTTCTATCTGTTTACAACGACCAAGTTGAATTGGTTGAAAGTATTCTGTGTGATTGCAGGCTTTGTTAATCTCTTTGGTTTGAACTTTACTCAAAATCGAACTGCCTTTCCTGCTATTATCGCTGGAGCAATTATCTATCTCTTTACGACTATTAAAAACTGGAAGGCCTTTTGGCTTAGTATTGGGGTCTTCGCGATTGGTTTGAGTTTCCTCTTTTCTAGTGATTTGGGAGTTCGAATGGGTACTTTAGACTCTTCTATGGAAGAACGCATTTCTATCTGGGATGCTGGGATGGCCTTGTTTAAGCAAAATCCTTTTTGGGGTGAAGGGCCATTGACCTATATGCACTCTTATCCTCGGATACATGCTCCTTATCATGAACATGCCCACAGTCTTTATATTGATACGATTCTGAGTTACGGAATTGTGGGTACCATTTTATTAGTTTTGTCTTCTGTTGCTCCTGTTCGCTTGATGATGGATATGAGTCAGGAGTCGGGGAAACGTCCGATTATCGGTCTTTATCTGTCTTTCCTTACAGTGGTTGCTGTGCATGGAATCTTTGACTTGGCCCTCTTCTGGATTCAGTCAGGTTTCATTTTCTTGCTAGTTATGTGCAGTGTTCCATTGGAGCATCGAACCTTGGTATCGGACATGACGGATTAAGTTTTATAAGATTGAAATCTTCTACCTTGGGTAGGAGATTTTTTATGCGATGGGCATGTTGTGTATCTGAGGTGTAAGTCCTCTGTAGAGATTCACTACCGGTGAATATAGTGAAATGAGATAAGAACAGGATGAATCAATCAGGACAGTCAAATAGATTTCTAACAATGTTTTAGAAGTAGAGGTGTACTATTCTAGTTTCAATCTATTATACAATAGCGCTCCCTCGTCCTTATGCAGGGGCTCCTAGAGGGGAGAAAGTCTATGAAAAGATTAGCGGACGTCGTTTTGAGCGAACTTCAATTGTTGCAGGACAAGTAGACGGAGAGTTTATAGCTCCCATGATTTACAAGAACAGCAGGACAAGCGATTTCTTTGGGGAGTGATTCAAAACGCAACTTCTACCTGCTTTGAAGACACCTCGTGTTATTATCATGGACAATGCTAGTTTTGATCCCAAGAACATTTTGGATGAACTCTGCATCCAAGATAAACACTTTTTCTTACCTCTACCGCCTTATTCACCAGATTTGAATCCTATTGAGCAAGCTTGGGCTATCTTGAAAAAAGAAAGTAACAGATTTATTAAGGGAAGTCCCAACTATTTTTGAATGTTTGGAACGCTTTTTTAAAACTAAATGACTATATAACTAGTTTTTCGCAATTTTTGAGACAGAAATGTGATTTTTGTGATAAAGTTCTATCATTACAAGTTCATTTGTGGTAATATGGAATAAATCATTTATGTATCCTTTCAGAAATGTGCTGTTTCTCTGAATATAAATGTCTTTTTCTCTTTAACTTAATTTTACAAATTGCTAAAGTCATTTAAGGACAGATTTTTGAACAGTTGCTAGAAATGTAGAGGTATTGACCATGTATCAAAAGTTACTTAGAAAAATAGCAGAAGAAAAACCAAGTTATAACCAGGAAGAAATCCAGTGGCTACTTGATCATTTGGGAGATCCTTCTCCAGAAATTCGTGATGACCTTGTTTTTACAAGCTTTGCTAGAGGGATTCAGGAAGAGCTATTTACACAGGAACAATTTCATTTCATTGCTGAAGGGATTTCATCTGATGGAGGGTTAGATAAAGATATTGATAAGGTAGGCCTGTCAACCCTTGAACGTTCTTTTAGGGCGCTTATTTATGCAAATCTCTTGTCTGCAGATGCCAACCAGCAATCGATTTTTTATCAGGAATTAAATGCAGGAATTCGTAATGTCCTTTTAAATCAAGGTTTGTATTATCTTTCAAAAGAAAAGGATACAACGGGTTTTTCAAGTCAGTATGGTTGGGTTCATGCTTTTGCACATGGAGCCGATTTACTGACAGAGGTGGTTTGTCATCCCAACTTTCCTAAAAACAGAGTTCATGAAGTATTTGATATACTTGGCCAACTATTTAAAAGAGTTTCGATTCGCTTTACAGATGATGAGGATTGGCGTTTAGCAAGAGTGATCTATGAACCTATTTTACAAGGGAAGTTAGCGCAAGAGCAAGTAGCTTCTTGGATAAAAGCTGTTGACTTTCCGATAGAAGAAAGAGAAGATTTTTATAAATTTTCCAACTTCAGATCCTGTCTGTTGGAAGTCTATGTCCAACTTGACCAGAGAAATAGTTTACAAGATGACTTGAAAGAAGCTATTCAATCTTTTCAATATTAGGTATTGCTAGTAGTTCTATGATTTTCAAGAAAATTTCCAATCAATTTTCTTGAAACCCTTTCCTACTTTTGATAGACTAGTATCTAGTTTTTGAAAAAAGGAGAAAGAAAATGAAAAAATTTGTTGCTGAGTTAATCGGTACGTTCATGCTTGTATTCGTCGGGACAGGAGCTGTTGTTTTTGGAAATGGTCTTGATGGCCTAGGTCACCTTGGAATCGCCTTTGCCTTTGGTTTGGCAATCGTGGTGGCAGCCTACTCAATCGGAACTGTTTCAGGTGCTCACTTGAACCCGGCTGTTTCGATTGCTATGTTTGTAAACAAACGTTTGTCATCTTCAGAACTTGTAAACTACATACTTGGTCAGGTTGTTGGAGCTTTCATCGCTTCTGGCGCAGTCTTCTTCCTCTTGGCTAACTCGGGTATGTCAACTGCTAGCCTTGGTGAAAATGCCTTGGCAAACGGTGTCACTATCTTTGGTGGTTTCTTGTTTGAAGTCATCGCAACTTTCTTGTTTGTCTTGGTTATCATGACTGTGACATCAGCAAGCAAGGGCAATGGCGCGATTGCTGGTTTGGTAATCGGTTTGTCATTGATGGCGATGATTCTTGTGGGCTTGAACATTACTGGGCTTTCAGTAAATCCAGCTCGTAGCTTGGCACCAGCTGTCTTGGTAGGTGGCGCAGCCCTTCAACAAGTTTGGATTTTCATCCTTGCACCAATCGTTGGTGGGGTTCTTGCAGCCCTCGTTGCAAAAAACTTCCTTGGAACAGAAGAATAATTGAAAAACAAAAAGCCTTGCTCCTCATCTAGAGGAACAGGGCTTTTTCGTATGATACTCTTCGAAAATCTCTTCAAACCACGTCAGCTTCCATCTGCAACCTCAAAGCAGTGATTTGAGCAACTTGCGGCTAGCTTCCTAGTTTGATTTTTGATTTTCATTGAGTATGAGTTTAGCGGTTGTCAATTTTCTCTGGATAAAGGTCGTGTTGGAAGAGGCGTTGTTCTGCCAAGCCTTCATACTTAGTTCCTGGCTTACCGTAATTGTAGTAGGGGTCAATTGAGATGCCACCGCGTGGAGTGAATTTTCCCCAAACCTCCAAATAGCGAGGGTCTAGCAAGTTGACCAAGTCTTTCCCGATGGTGTTGATACAGTTTTCGTGGAAATCTCCGTGGTTTCGGTAGCTAAAGAGGTAGAGTTTGAGGGATTTTGACTCAACACAGAGCTTGTCAGGAATGTAGGAAATATAGATAGTTGCAAAGTCTGGCTGAGCAGTGATTGGGCAAAGTGAGGTAAATTCAGGACAGTTAAATTTGATGAAATAGTCATTTTCCACATGACGATTGTCAAAGGATTCGAGGATTTCTGGTTGATATTCGAAAATGTAGTTGGTTTCTTTGTTGCCCAGTAGGCTTAGGTTTTTCATTTCTTCTTGTTGTGACATGATTTTTTCTTTCTAATCTTAAACTCCACGTTGGTTATCGTAGAGGAGGGTATGCAGTTGAGGAAGGACGCGGACATTGCCCCAGCTATCATCAGCGGCGATGCGTTCCCAAAGTTCTTTGAGTCGGTCTAGTTGGTCTTGGACAATATTGCCTGTGGCCTTGGGCTCAGGATTTCCTGCTGATAAGAAGAGAACATCTGGTTGGTAGCGCTCTTGTATGCCTCGGGCAAAGGCCAAATCTGCATCATCAAAGACAGGGATTTTAAAGGTGACCTTGTCTGGATCCAGTTGGGAAACGATAAAGTCCAAGGTCTCAAAGTTGACTTCCATCTTGGATGAAGGAGGTTTGGGACTGAGGGTGACCTGGTCGATGTCTTTTAACCAATTTTGCCAGCGGGAGCCTTGGGTCTCAACAGCCAGAGTGACACCACGTTCCTTGAGTTTGGTGACGAGTTCAGCCATGTTGGCTGCTAGGATAGCAGGATTTCCCCCAGATAGGGTTACATAGTCATAGCTCCCCAATTTATCCAAGGCAGCAATGACCTCGTCAGCTGTCATACGAGTTGGCTTTTCAGAGCCATCCCAAGTAAAGGCAGAATCGCACCAGTCGCAGTGATAGTCGCAACCAGCAGTGCGGACAAACATGGTTTTCTGCCCGATTGCACGGCCTTCGCCTTGAAAGGTTGGGCCGAAAATTTCCAGAACTGGTAGTTTGAGGACACGTTCCTTAGTCATCTAACCACTCCCGTCTAAACTCTGCAAAGGCAGTCGGAGTTTCATAGAGGCGAACATATTCCAAACGGAGACCGCGCTCGTCTGGCAACTCTTGGCTCATGGTTTGGAAAATCCAGTAGACCATATTTTCAGCAGTCGTGTTCATATAGGGAAGAGTCTCATTGAGATAGCGATGATCCAAGTGGGGCTCTAAGTAGTTCTTGTAGATCGCTTTGATGTCTCCGAAATCGTAGGTCATGCCACGTTCATCTAAAAATCCACTGACGGCAATCTGCAGATGATAGGTGTGACCATGAAGGGATTTGCATTTTCCCTCATAGTGAAAGAGGTGGTGGGCAGCATCAAAGGTAAATTCTTTTGATACCAAGGTTCTGTGAGGATTGTAGACAAGAGACTCTCCAGTTTCCTGTTTGATTTCTTTGGGTGCAAAAAACATTAGGCTTCTCCTTTCTGTGAGAGATAAACATCTAACCCATGTTGACGTAGGTGGCAGGCGGGGCAATCTTCACAGCCGCTCCCGATAATTCCGTTGTAGCAGGTTAAGGTCTTTTCACGAACATAGTCAAAGGCACCGAGTTGGTCGGCTAGCTCCCAAGTTTCAGCCTTGTCTAGCCACATAAGAGGTGTTTGGATAACGAAGTCGTAATCCATGGCAAGGTTGAGGGTAACATTAAGGGATTTGACAAAGACATCTCGACAATCGGGGTAGCCTGAGAAGTCTGTCTCGCAGACACCTGTCACGATATCTTTAATGCCTCGTTGCTTGGCAAGGACTGCCGCAAAGGATAGAAAGAGGTGGTTTCGACCGTCAACGAAGGTATTGGGAACTTCTCCCTCTTTTTGCTCAATCTCCATATCAAAGGTCAGCGCATTTTCAGTGATTTGCCCCAGCAGAGACATATCTAGGATGTGATGACGAATGCCCTGTTCCGTAGCGATTTCTCTGGCAACTTGAATTTCGAGATGGTGGCGTTGGCCATAGGCAAAGGTAACGGCTTCGACCGTTTCATAGTGTTCTTTAGCCCAGAAAAGGCAGGTTGTGGAATCTTGACCGCCACTAAAGACGACCAAGGCTGATTGACGTTTCATAGTACTCCTTCCAAAATGGGAAATGTTCAGAGCACGCAAAAAGCTCCCTTGAGGGAGCTAAAAAATACCAAGTCAAGGTTTTTTTTAGCGATGGCATGTCCCAAACATCGTAATATTCTACTTACAGTCTAGCATATTTTTTGAAAAATGGCAAAGGGCAAGAAAAAAGAGACCAAAGAAAGTACTTGGTCTCTCGTTTGATTAGCTCAATTCAGCAACGATGGCCTTGATTTGTTCTGCTGTGTGAACACCAGCAACTTGTTTGACAACTTGGCCGTCTTTTTTGAAGAGAAGAGTTGGAATAGACATGATTCCAAAAGCACGAGCTGTGTTTGGATTTTCATCAACGTCCATTTTAACGATTTTCAAGACATCTTCTGAAAGTTCTTCAGACAATTTGTCCAAGATTGGACCTTGCATACGACATGGACCACACCAAGTTGCCCAGAAGTCTACTAAGACCAAACCGTCTTTTGTTTCTTGTTCGAATGTTGCATCTGTAATTGCTTTTGCCATTGTATTTCTCCTTTTTTAGTTATATTGGCTTAAATCTTGTTTCTTGAGATAGAAGAAGATATCTCCATAAGTCCCATGGTAGTCCAAATCATGATCCTTATAAGTCAATTTTTGGACAGGGTAGTAGTCTGCGACGCCGATAATGCAAGCTTGTTGCGAACGATCAAAATCTTCATAGGATTCGAAAGTCACAGTTCTTTCGTTCTTACTGGCGTCTAGATAAGTAATTTCGATCATATAAAACTCCTTTGTTTAATCTTGACTTTATTTTACTCCTTGTAAAAGAGAATGTCAATAAAAATGATTGCGCACGCAACTTTTTTCTAAAATCATCTTAAATCAAGAAATCCAAACCTGCTTCCAAGCTTTCTTCGACAGCCTTTTGTAGCGAGGCCAGTGTCTTTTGCCCATCATTTGTCAGGCAGATAAAACTAGAGCGTCTATCTTGATGGCAGCACATGCGACTGAGTAGACCGCAATTTTTAGCTTCCAAGCGAGCCACCATCCTAGAAACTGCGCTCGGGCTCAGATGAAGCTTATCTGGCAGGTCAATCTGGCGTAGAGATTTTTCTTGGGCCAAGTCCAGATAGTAGAGCAGGTAGAACTCTTTCAAGGTCAGACTTTGCTCGCTCTGTTGGGCAATGGTCTCTTCCAGGAGACTTTCAATTTCTTTCTGACGCCGATTGAAGTCAAACCATTTTTCCAAATAGGTCATAGTGTCTCCTTTCTTTTTAGAGTCATAAATAGAAGAAAGTCCATTAACTGGCAGTCTCTGCGTCACAAGATGATTGCGCATGCAATAATTATACTACTTTTCAAGAATGCTGGCAAGTTCTGTTTTTTAGTGGTTTTCTTTTTTACTGTCCATATTTTTGTAAAAATCAACTTTTACTTGGATGAAGGTTTTGGCTTCACGTAGGAGTTGAAGAAGGGTAGCGCGGGTTTCAAATTCTTCTCTTGTCTTGGGCAGACTGCGGTTGCGGAAGACTTCCAGATAGCGTTCGATTTCATCTAGCAAATCAGAAGCAGGATTGGTCTGGCTCAGTTGACCTGCAATTTTTGAAAAGAGTTGAGCCAAAATCAGGCTCTCACTGGCAGCTAGGTGACAGGTGTTGATTTGCTGGGCCATGTTTCGCAGGATACGACTTTGTAGCTGTCTCATCTCAAAGTAGTGAATATGGTAATCAGTCTGGTGAAAGAGGTGGTCTGAGTGATCCAAATAGACCAGTCTGAGGACTTCTTCCAAAAGGGTGTCCAATTCTTCCACCAGCTGTGCTCGGTTGCGTCCATCCCCTCTGGATAAATAATATTTGAAACGCTGGAGGATATCTTTTAACTTTTCTTCCACCAGCGTGTGGTAGTGCTGGATTTCCTCTTCTCGTGAAGGCATGTAGAGATTGACCAGTAAGGCAAATCCTGTACCGATAGCAAAGAGAAGGAATTCATTGACTAGAAGGTCTGGAGAGGTTGATTTTTGCACCAAGAGATGGCTAACCAACACGCTACTTGGTGTGATGCCAATTTCCCAGCCCATCTTATAGGCCAGGGGAACATAGAGGGCTAGATAGAGGCCGAGGCTCCAGATATGAAATCCGCTCAGGTGAAAAGCTAGAACACCGATAGCCAGAGCTAGGAGCATGGAAAAGAGTCGATTGCGAGCCAGTTTTAAAGTACTTCTACGCGTATCAGATAGGCTCAAGAGAGCGATAATTCCAGCCGAAATTGCTGAGGAAAGATTGAGAAAATAAGCAAGAAAACAGGCAAGACAGGTAGCTAAGATGAGCTTGGTCGTACGTTGGCTAATAGACATAAGAGTTTCCTAATAAGTTAGAATAAAAGCGTAAAAGACAAGACCTGAGCAGGCTTGTCTTTATGAGTTATTTTTTACGGGCTGCTGCGTATTCGGCAACGGCAGTAAAGAGGACGTCTGTAGAAGAGTTAAGGGCTGTTTCACATGAGTCTTGGATGACCCCAATCACAAATCCAACCCCAACAACTTGCATGGCAATATCGTTAGAAATACCGAAAAGGCTACAAGCAACTGGGATAAGAAGGAGGGAACCTCCCGCAATACCAGAAGCACCGCAGGCTGAGATAGCTGCTACCACACTGAGGACAAAGGCTGTGGCAAAGTCAACAGGGATTCCAAGAGTGTTTACCGCAGCAAGGGTCAAAACGTTAATGGTAATCGCTGCTCCAGCCATGTTGATAGTAGAGCCAAGTGGGATAGAAACAGAATAGGTATCTGGGTTGAGTCCAAGGTCATGGCAGAGTTTCATGTTGACAGGAATGTTAGCCGCAGAACTACGAGTGAAGAAGGCTGTCACACCGCTGACACGGAGGCAGTTCCAAACTAGAGGGTAAGGGTTGCGTCTCATAAAGAAGAAGGCAATCAAAGGGTTGACCACAAGGGCAACAAAAAGCATAGTCGTTACTAATAGAACCAATAAAATACCGTAGTTGGCAAGGCTTCCGATTCCCTTGTCAGAAATGGTTTTAAAAACAAGACCAAGGATTCCAAATGGAGCCAGATTGATAATCCATTCGACAATTTTAGAAGTCACGTCAGCGATAGTTTTTAGTAATTCTTTACTATTTTTGCTGGCCTCTCTCATAGCAATTCCAAAAATGACTGCCCAAGATAAGATTCCAATATAGTTAGCAGTAAGCAGGGCGTTGACTGGATTGTCAACCAGTTTGAGCAAGAGGTTGCTGAGGACCTGTCCAATCCCATCTGGTGGAGCAATATCGGTATTAGCACTATTTAGGGTGATTTCAATAGGGACGATGAAACTTGCTAGTACAGCTACAAGAGCAGCGGCAAAAGTTCCTAGGATATACAAGAAAACAACAGTTTTCATATTGCTATCTTGTCCCTTTTGATGTTGGGAAAGGGCATTAGCAACGAGAGCAAAGACTAGGATAGGAGCAACAGCTTTTAGACCTCCAACGAATAAATCCCCGAGTAGCCCAATTCCTGAGAGATTAGGAAGGGTCAGTCCTAGAATTCCCCCACAAAGCATACCAATCAAGATACGCTTGACAAGGCTTGCCTTGTTCCAAGCATGAATGATTCTTTTCATAATAATCTCCTTTCTGTGTAGTGATTATGATTATAGTATAAACGATAGACAAAATCAAGAATTTTCTGTCTATTTTTTGAATATTTATGGATAATGAGACTGATGAAAATATGGTATAATGAAATAAAGGAGTTTTATATGCAAAAATTTATTCAAGCTTATATTGAAAAGCTAGATGTGACAACCATTATCGAAAATATTCTAACCAAGGTCATTTCTCTTTTACTGCTTTTGATTGTATTTTATATTGCTAAAAAAATGCTTCATACCATGGTGCAGAGAATTGCCAAACCTTCTCTAAAAATGTCTCATCATGATGTCGGGCGCCAGAAAACCATCTCACGTTTGTTAGAAAATGTGTTTAATTATACGTCATATTTCTTTTTACTCTACTGTATTTTATCGATTTTAGGCTTACCTGTATCTAGCTTGCTGGCTGGGGCTGGAATCGCTGGGGTGGCGATTGGGATGGGAGCCCAAGGTTTTCTGTCTGATGTCATCAATGGCTTTTTCATCCTTTTTGAACGTCAACTGGATGTGGGAGATGAGGTTGTTCTGACCAACGGCCCCATTACTGTATCGGGTAAGGTTGTCAGTGTGGGAATTCGTACGACACAGCTTCGTAGCGAGGAGCAAGCTCTTCACTTTGTTCCGAACCGAAATATCACGGTTGTTAGCAATTTCTCACGCACGGACTAGACCTGTTATTTTAAGTAATTTGTGGTACAATAGAGGGAGTTTAATAAAGGAGAAAAGATGGTTTTAGAAAAGCAGTTGGGCAATGGTTGTACCTGGATAGACCTAGACCTCGGAAAGTTGAATAAACTAGAAGACCTTTCTGAAATCTACGGCTTGGACAAGGAAACCATTGAGTACGCACTGGATAGGAATGAGCGTGCCCACATGGACTACCACCGTGAAAGTGGGACGGTTACCTTTATCTATAATGTCCTAGATGTGAAAAAGGACAAGGCCTACTATGAGACTTTTCCCATGACCTTTATCGTGGAGCATCGTCGCCTGATTACCATTAGTAATACCAAGAACGCCTATGTCATTGAACAAATGACCCGTTATCTGGAGAGTCATGACACGCTTTCGATCTACAAGTTTCTCTTTGCCAGTCTGGAAATCATCAGCAATGCCTACTACCCTGTCATCGAGCAGATGGATAAGAGTAAGGACGAGGTCAATGGTCTCTTGCGTCAGCGAACAACTAAGAAAAATCTTTTTGCCCTTTCCGACTTGGAGACGGGTATGGTTTATCTTACTGCGGCTGCTAAACAAAATCGGATTTTGTTGGAGCATATTCAAGGTCATGCCTTGTATCGTAGTTTTGATGAGATTGAGAGAGAACAGTTTGATGATGCCATGATTGAGGCTCATCAGCTGGTATCCATGACAGACCTAATCTCTCAGATTTTACAGCAACTTTCAGCCTCTTACAACAATATTCTAAACAATAATCTGAATGATAATTTGACAACCTTGACTATCATTTCAGTCTTGCTAGCTGTTTTGGCAGTCGTGACAGGCTTTTTCGGAATGAATGTTCCCCTACCTCTAACAGATGAGCCCCATGCTTGGCTCTACATCAGTATAGCTAGTGCAGGGTTATGGATTGTTTTATCCTTGTTACTAAGGAAAATTGCGAAAAAAAGTTAAGAAAAGGAGCCAGAATGGCGATTGAAAACTACATGCCAGATTTTGCTGTGGAAGCAGTCTATGATCTGACAGTCCCAAGCCTGCAGGCGCAGGGAATCAAGGCTGTTTTGGTCGATTTGGACAATACCCTTATTGCTTGGAACAACCCTGACGGGACACCAGAGATGAAGCAATGGCTACATGACCTTCGGGACGCGGGCATTCGCATTATCGTAGTGTCAAATAACACCAAAAAACGCGTCCAACGAGCAGTTGAGAAGTTTGAGATTGACTACGTTTATTGGGCTCTAAAGCCCTTCACATTTGGGATTGACCGTGCCATGAAGGAATTTCACTATGAGAAAAGCGAAGTGGTCATGGTTGGCGACCAGCTCATGACAGATATACGAGCAGCCCACCGTGCAGGCATTCGCTCGATTTTAGTCAAACCCTTGGTCCAACATGACTCGATTAAAACGCAGATTAACCGAGCTCGTGAGCGTCGTGTGATGCGAAAAATCACTGAAATGTACGGACCGATTACATATAAAAAAGGAATTTAACTATGGAAGAAATTCTCTGTATTGGTTGTGGAGCAACCATTCAGACGACAGATAAGGCTGGTCTGGGTTTTACCCCTCAGTCGGCACTTGAAAAAGGATTGGAGACTGGCGAAATCTATTGCCAACGCTGTTTCCGTCTCCGCCACTACAATGAAATCACGGATGTTCAATTGACAGACGATGATTTCCTAAAACTCTTGCACGAGGTAGGAGACAGTGATGCCCTGGTGGTTAATGTCGTTGATATCTTTGACTTTAATGGCTCTGTCATCCCAGGCTTGCCACGTTTTGTCTCGGGCAATGATGTCCTCCTGGTTGGAAATAAAAAAGATATCTTGCCCAAGTCTGTTAAACCAGGCAAGATTAGCCAGTGGCTCATGGAACGTGCCCACGAAGAAGGTCTCCGTCCAGTTGATGTCGTCCTAACTTCAGCCCAAAACAAGCATGCCATTAAGGAAGTCATTGACAAGATTGAACACTACCGTAAGGGCCGTGATGTCTATGTCGTTGGGGTAACTAACGTTGGAAAATCAACCCTAATCAATGCTATTATCCAAGAAATCACGGGTGACCAGAATGTCATTACGACTTCGCGCTTCCCAGGAACAACCTTGGACAAGATCGAGATTCCGCTTGACGACGGATCTTATATCTACGATACGCCGGGGATTATCCACCGTCACCAGATGGCTCACTATTTGACGGCTAAAAACCTCAAGTATGTTAGTCCTAAAAAGGAAATCAAGCCTAAAACCTATCAGCTCAATCCTGAACAAACCCTGTTTTTAGGTGGTCTCGGACGCTTTGATTTCATTGCGGGTGAAAAGCAAGGATTCACAGCCTTCTTTGACAATGAATTGAAACTCCACCGTACTAAGCTTGAAGGTGCTAGTGCCTTTTACGACAAGCATCTTGGAACCCTTTTAACCCCACCAAATAGCAAGGAAAAAGAAGATTTTCCAAAATTGGTCCAACATGTCTTTAATATCAAGGACAAAACTGACCTAGTCATCTCAGGACTCGGCTGGATCCGCGTAACAGGCACTGCCAAAGTCGCCGTCTGGGCACCAGAAGGCGTCGCAGTCGTCATACGAAAAGCAATTATTTAAACACAGAAAGGAAAGGGTTGTCTTTATTAAGGCGAGCGTTGCGAGCCCGTAGAGAATACTTTTCGCCGTGGTGTCAGTTGGTACAAGTGATTGTACCAACTGCGGGAAATTTGAGACCATAGGCTCAAATTTTAGTCATGAAAGCCCGAAGGACTTTGCTAACGTCCGCCACCACTTTAGAAAAGTATAAAAAGAAACTCTTTTAAGAAATTATGTCATTAACATCAAAACAACGTGCCTTCCTCAACAGTCAGGCACACACCCTCAAACCCATCATCCAAATTGGAAAAAATGGTCTCAACGACCAAATCAAAACCAGCGTTCGTCAAGCACTTGATGCACGCGAATTGATTAAAGTAACGCTCTTGCAAAATACAGATGAAAATATCCACGAAGTAGCTGAAATTTTGGAAGAAGAAATCGGTGTGGATACAGTCCAAAAAATCGGACGCATCTTGATTTTGTTTAAACAATCTAGCAAGAAAGAAAATCGCAAGATTTCTAAGAAAGTCAAAGAAATCTAAGACCGAAACTCCAAATAACTGTTTTTATAGAGAAATAAAGGGGACTAGCCTATGACAATCGAACTATTGACTCCCTTTACCAAGGTAGAGTTGGAGCCAGAAATCAAGGAGAAAAAACGCAAACAAGTTGGGATTTTAGGGGGGAATTTTAACCCTGTTCACAATGCCCATCTCATTGTTGCGGATCAAGTACGGCAACAGTTGGGACTGGATCAAGTTCTTCTCATGCCTGAATACCAACCTCCTCACGTTGATAAAAAGGAAACCATCCCTGAACACCATCGTCTCAAGATGCTTGAGTTGGCAATTGAGGGAATTGACGGCCTAGTCATTGAAACCATTGAGTTGGAGCGCAAGGGTATTTCCTACACCTACGACACCATGAAGATTTTGACAGAGAAGAATCCAGATACGGATTATTACTTTATCATCGGTGCCGACATGGTTGACTATCTGCCTAAGTGGTACCGAATTGATGAACTGGTTGACATGGTTCAGTTTGTGGGGGTTCAGCGTCCACGCTACAAGGTAGGGACTTCCTATCCAGTTATCTGGGTGGACGTACCGCTCATGGATATCTCGTCCAGCATGGTGCGGGACTTCCTTGCCCAAGGTCGGAAACCCAACTTTCTCCTACCTCAGCCAGTGCTAGACTACATCGAGAAGGAGGGGCTCTACTGATGTCCTATCAAGACTATATCAACTGCTCCCGTGAGGCCTTGTTGGAAAAAATGGTAGAGTTTCTACCTGAAAAACGCTTAACCCATTGCTTGGGTGTGGAGCGTGCCGCTATGGAATTAGCTCAGCGCTTTGGTGTAGATGTTGAGAAAGCAAGTCTAGCAGGTCTTCTTCATGACTATGCTAAAAAGTTGTCAGATCAGGAATTTCTAGCCTTGATTGACCGTTACCAGCTAGACCCTGACCTCAAAAACTGGGGCAATAATGTCTGGCATGGTATGGTCGGAATTTACAAAATTCAGGAAGATTTGGATTTGCATGATTCTGAAATTCTGCGAGCCATTGAAATTCATACAGTCGGAGCTGGTCAAATGACAGACCTAGATAAGGTCATCTACGTCGCAGACTATATCGAGCACAATCGAGCCTTTCCTGGAGTAGATGTGGCGCGTGAGATTGCAAGTCTATCGCTCAATAAGGCGGTGGCCTACGAAACAGCTCGTACCGTGGAGTATCTAGCTCATCAGGGATTCCCCATCTATCCCCAAACCCTTGAAACCTATAACGCCTTTGTGCACTATTTGAAAGAGGACTAAATGAAGACGGCTTTTATAATCATTGATGTTCAGAATGTTTTAGTAGAAACTGGGTTCCAGACAAAAAGTCTATTGGAAAAAATTTCTTATTTACAAAACCAGGCTAGAAGCAAGAATATTGAAATTATCTATGTTCAACATATTGAGAACTCTGAAGCTCAAACATCAGAAGATTGGCAGTTATCTGCGCTTTTAAATCGAAAACCTGCTGAAAAGGTCTTTCAGAAGAAATATAACAGTATTTTCAAAGAAACTGGCTTAAAAAAATACTTGGATAAGCAGGGGATTGAAAAATTAGTTTTATGTGGTATGCAGACAGAATATTGTGTGGATACCTCTGTCAAGGTTGCCTTTGAATATGGCTATCAGCTTATTGTTCCAGAAGGTGCTGTCACAACCTTTGATGGGGATGACATTCCAGCAGAAACGATTAATGAATTTTATGAGGACATTTGGGAGGAGCGCTTTGCAGATGTTCTAGATTACAAACATATTTTCTAAAAAGAGGATTAAATGAACGAAAAAGAATTACTAGAACTAGTCGTGAAAGCGGCTGATGAGAAACGTGCGGAGGATATCCTCGCACTTGATGTACAAGATTTGACTAGTGTGACGGACTACTTTGTCATCACTAGCTCAATGAATAGCCGTCAGTTGGACGCTATCGCAGCTAATATCCGTGAAAAAGTAGCTCAAGCAGGCTTTAAAGGTAGCCATGTCGAAGGCGATGCAGCTGGAGGCTGGGTCTTACTGGACATCGGTGCTGTTGTCGTGCATATCTTTTCAGAAGAAATGCGTGCCCATTATAATCTAGAGAAGCTATGGCATGAGGCGAATTCAGTAGATATTTCAGAAGCTCTTGCTTAGAAGATGAACTCAGTTGTAGTCAACTGGGTTTCTTTGCTTATTTTAGAAAAATTGATAGAAAGGTAAAGGGCTAGTGGTGTTTACCATGGAGCTCTTAGTATCATGATTATGGCGACTTATGAAACCTTTGCGGCGGTCTATGATGCGGTCATGGACGATAGTTTATACGACAAATGGACGAATTTTTCTCTGCGTCATTTGCCTAAGACCAAGGAGAGAAAGAAACTCTTGGAATTGGCTTGTGGGACAGGAATTCAATCAGTGCGCTTCTCTCAGGCTGGTTTTGATGTGACTGGACTTGACTTGAGTGCGGATATGTTGAAGATTGCGGAGAAGAGAGCAACTTCAGCCAAGCAAAAGATTGCTTTTATAGAAGGTAATATGCTGAATTTGTCCAAGGCAGGGAAATACGATTTTGTCACGTGTTATTCGGACTCTATCTGCTATATGCAGGATGAGGTGGAAGTAGGGGACGTCTTTAAGGACGTGTACAATGCGCTGAATGAAGAGGGAGTTTTCATCTTTGACGTGCACTCGACCTACCAGACAGATGAAGTATTCCCTGGCTATTCCTACCATGAAAATGCGGAAGATTTTGCCATGCTTTGGGATACATATGAGGACGAAGCTCCTCACTCCATCGTGCATGAGCTGACTTTCTTTATCAAGGAGGCTGACGGTTCCTTTAGTCGCCACGATGAAGTACATGAGGAGAGGACTTATGAGATCTTGACCTATGATATCTTGCTGGAACAGGCTGGATTCAAGTCCTTCAAACTCTATGCAGACTTTGAGGATAAGGAACCAACAGAAACTAGCACCCGTTGGTTTTTTGTGGCGCAGAAGTAGGAGAACATCATGACCATCACAGGTATTATCGCAGAGTTCAATCCTTTTCATAATGGCCATAAATACCTGCTGGATCAGGCAGAGGGACTGAAAATTGTTGCCATGTCAGGGAATTTCATGCAGCGTGGAGAGCCTGCTATTGTGGATAAGTGGACAAGGGCCCAGATGGCGCTGGAAAATGGCGCAGACTTGGTAGTGGAATTGCCCTTTTTAGTCAGTGTTCAGGCAGCTGATTTCTTTGGTCAAGGAGCTGTGGATATCTTGGATCGCTTGGGCATTGATAGTCTAGTTTTTGGGACAGAGGAAGTTCGAGATTATCAGAAAATCGCTGACTTATACACAGAGAAAGGTGCTGAGATGGAGAAATTTGTGGAAAATCTGCCTGATTCCCTTTCCTATCCCCAGAAAACCCAATCTATGTGGAAGGAATTTGCTGGTCTTGATTTTTCAGGTAATACCCCCAATCATGTTCTTGCTCTGGCCTATGCAAAGGCGGTTGCAGGACGAAATATCAAGCTGCATACGATTCAGCGTCAGGGGGCAGGTTACCATTCTGTGAATAAAGATGTGGACTTTGCCTCGGCGACAGCCCTCCGTCAACATCAGAAGGACCAAGATTTCTTAGAACGCTTTATGCCTTCTGTTGCCCTATTTGAGCAGGCCAGTAAGGTGATCTGGGAAGACTATTTTCCCTTGCTCCGCTATCAAATCTTGTCAAATCCCGACCTAACCACCATCTATCAGGTCAATCAAGAAATGGCTGTGCGCATTAAAGAAGCTATTAAACCAGCCCAGTCTGTAGAAGAGTTGGTCGAGGCGGTTGCGACCAAACGTTACACCAAGGCGCGTGTCAGACGCCTATTGACCTATATTTTGGTGCAGGCTAGAGAAAATGTCTTGCCAGAAGCCATTCATGTCCTTGGATTTACTGAAAAAGGCAGGCAACATCTCAAGTCTCTGAAAGGACAGGTCAATCTAGTCAGCCGAATTGGCAAAGAACCTTGGGATGCTATGACCCAAAAAGCAGACCAGATTTACCAACTAGGAAAGCCAAGTATAGCAGAGCAAAATTTTGGAAGAGTGCCGATTAGAATAGAAACAAGCTAAGTCTACCGAAAGGTAGGCTTTTTGAGATTTTTTACGAATAATACTCTTCGAAAATCAAATTCAAATCGCGTCAACGTCGCCTTGCCGT
>NZ_VMML01000061.1:18387-23022 GCF_013277175.1 Streptococcus sp. 3167
TTTGAGCAACCTGCGGCTAGTTTCCTAGTTTGCTCTTTGATTTTCATTGAGTATAAATAGATGGAAAAGAAAATCTTGTACAAGTTCCTGACAATTTCTTTCTTTTCGTGTATAATAGTGGAAAAGAGCTAAAACGAGGTATGGTTATGGAAGCAGTCCTTTACTCAACATTCCGAAATCATTTAAAGGACTACATGAAGAAGGTAAATGATGAATTTGAGCCTTTGACGGTGGTCAATAAAAATCCAGATGAGGACATTGTAGTTCTTTCAAAGAGCGAATGGGACAGTATTCAGGAAACCCTGAGAATCGCTCAAAATAAGGAGTTATCAGACAAGGTTTTGCGAGGAATGGCTCAAGTCCGTGCTGGAAGCATTCAGGTCCATGTGATTGAGGAGTGATGAATGCTACTCAAGTTTACAGAAGATGCGTGGGCAGATTATTGCTACTGGCAAAACCAAGATAAAAAAACACTAAAAAGAATCAATAAATTAATCAAGGATATTCAACGCGATCCATTTACAGGAATAGGAAAACCAGAGCCACTCAAATATGATTACCAAGGAGCCTGGTCACGGCGTATTGATGCAGAAAATCGCTTGATTTATATGATGGATGGAGATAGCGTGGCTTTCTTGTCCTTTAAAGATCATTACTAAGTCTACTGCGAAGTAGGCTTTTTATTTTTTAAATTTTTATTAGTAAGTTTAAGATAAAGTTTTTTGGAAAATGACAGAATCCCTAATACAAAAGACAAAAACTCAGAAAAGAAAGTTAGTATATGAACTTCGATCTTTACCCTTGAATTCGCTTTATAACTCTTAATTTGTGGTATAATGAAGAGAATTGTAAATCATAAAAACAGGGGAAGCAAATGTCTAATTTTAAAGAAAAACTACCGATATTCCAGTCGAACGATGTTCAGATTTCAAATGTAGTCAATGCAGTTTGGTCGATTGCGAACACCTTACGTGGAGCTTATCGTTCGGATAAGTATCGAGTGATGTAATTAAAAATTGGATGAGAAGAAAAGATACAATTGAGTTTCTTGGTTTATGGAAAAGCTTAAACAACATGAATTTCAATTCGGTCGAATTCGACCGAATTAAATCGGAAGCTGGATATAATTCATTTACATTGTCTCCTAAGAAATGGGTAGAGAAAACTGGAGCAATCGGAATTATCTCAAAAGGTGGAAGATATGGTGGTGCATTTGCACATACAGATATTGCCTTTGAATTTGCTTCATGTATTTCTGCTGAATTTAAGATGTATGTAATTCAGGATTACAAAAGACTTAAGTCAGATTAAAATTCTAAGATATCATTAGGCTGGAATTTGAATAGAGAAATTTCTAAGATTAACTACAAAATTCATACAGATGCAATCAAAGAATATCTCTTAAAAGATCTTACCAACGAACAGTTGTCTTACAAGTATGTAAGTGAAGCAGATATGATCAATGTTGTTTTATTTAACAAAAGAGCTAAACAGTGGCGTGAAGAAAATAGGAACAATTAGTACAACACTTGTAGTAGTTGCGGGAGTAAGTGCGGGTGTGCTTGGAGGAAAATTTGACTTTAAATTTCCTAAAAAGATTTAATGGAGAGTAATAAATATGAAGTTTAAAAATTATCTATTTGATTTATATCCTTATTTTCCCAAAGGTTTTTCATTATATAATAGAAAGGATCCTGATGTATGTAGTAAGGCGTTGTACGATGATTTATGTAAGATGTTTTTTGATGATGATTCAAAAGAAAAACTTAAAATAACATCTGTATGTAATAAATGCCAAAACTTTGGAAATGGAGATTTTTATACTTTATTTATTGATAAGGATAAGTATTTATTATCAAGTGATTATATAGGAGCCTCTATTTATTGGGCAAGAAAGGCAGGATTAAACGACAGAATAACTTTAGATCATTTGAGTATTTCAAGAACAATAGGTGGACACATTCTTTTCCCTAGAGGTGGTGGAAAATCAGAAACCGTTAATACAGCTAGAGGTGGAAAACCTAGAATCAAGAATGGAATTTATAAAGGATATTATGATCGTTTTGATTTAACACTATATGCTATAAAAGAATGGTTTGCGGGAAATAATAATTCAAAAATAGATTATGCTATAGAGAATTACCGTGAATGGTTTGAACTATTTTTTGATGATGATAATTGTAAAAATTGATTTGAGAAATTTGTCGAGTTTTTTAAGTTAGAAGGATTTATATATGAGCAAAATAAAATTATAGATTTAATTAAATCAGATTTAGAGAACAATCAGGTTGTCTTTTTAGATAAAGAAGATATTAGGATTGCTAGCACAGAAGAAGAATATATAAGATATATGAAAAATCTTAATATCATTATTCTAGAAAGAACTAAAAAAATATTATTATAAATATTTCAGCACCAGTTAAATAAAATGTGCGTTTTCTTTATCAAAAAAATTAATAAAAGAGGTTACCAAGAGGGATAAATTTTAAGTGTAGGGGGAATTTATCCTTTTTGCTTTTGAGGTAGAAGAGAAATCTATTGAATTATCCTATGAATATGTAGATGATGGATATAGTGGTTCTAATTTTGAGCGACCAAATTTTAAGAATATGATTGATGACCTGAATAAAGGAAAGTTTTCTATCATTATGGTAAAAGATTTATCTCGTTTCGGCAGAGAGTATATCGAGTCAGGAAAGTACTTACAAAAGATATTTCTTGAAAAAGGTATTCGCTTTATATCTGTAAATGATAACTATGATAGTGATAATGCGGATGTTAGCGATATCCATTTAAGGTTTGTGAAAATTACTTTTTTATGGTAGAATGTAAAAGAATGTATGTCATTCGGAATAACAATAAAATGAGGTAAAAACATGGAAATCATGTCGCTTGCGATTGCTGTTTTTGCCGTCATCATTGGTTTAGTCATTGGATATGTCAGCATCTCAGCTAAGATGAAATCATCTCAGGAAGCTGCAGAGTTGATGCTTTTAAATGCTGAACAAGAAGCAACTAATTTACGTGGACAAGCTGAGCGTGAAGTGGATTTACTTGTTAATGAAGCCAAACGTGAAAGCAAGTCTCTTAAAAAAGAAGCACTATTGGAGGCCAAAGAAGAAGCCAGAAAATACCGTGAAGAAGTGGACGCTGAATTCAAATCAGAACGTCAAGAACTCAAACAAATCGAAAGTCGTTTGACAGAGAGAGCTACTAGCCTTGACCGTAAGGACGACAATTTGACGAGTAAAGAACAAACACTTGAACAAAAAGAACAAAGTATTTCTGATAGAGCGAAAAACCTTGATGCGCGTGAAGAGCAATTAGAGGAAGTCGAAAGACAAAAAGAAGCAGAACTAGAGCGTATTGGTGCTCTGTCTCAGGCAGAAGCACGAGATATTATCTTGGCACAGACAGAGGAAAACTTGACCAAGGAGATTGCCAGTCGTATTCGCGAAGCTGAGCAAGAGGTCAAGGAACGTTCTGACAAAATGGCCAAGGACATCCTGGTTCAAGCTATGCAACGTATCGCTGGTGAATATGTAGCGGAGTCAACAAACTCAACGGTTCATCTGCCAGACGATACTATGAAGGGACGCATTATTGGTCGTGAAGGTCGTAACATTCGTACCTTTGAAAGTTTGACAGGGGTCGATGTGATTATCGACGATACACCAGAAGTGGTGACCTTGTCAGGATTTGATCCGATTCGTCGTGAGATTGCCCGTATGACTATGGAAATGTTGCTCAAGGATGGTCGTATCCACCCAGCTCGTATCGAAGAGTTGGTTGAGAAAAACCGTCAAGAGATTGACAATAAGATCCGTGAATACGGTGAGGCTGCTGCCTATGAGATTGGCGCACCAAACCTTCATCCAGACTTGATGAAGATTATGGGTCGCTTGCAATTCCGGACTTCATATGGCCAAAATGTTTTGCGCCATTCGATTGAGGTTGCTAAGTTAGCTGGTATTATGGCCAGCGAGCTTGGTGAGAATGCGGCTCTTGCCCGTCGTGCTGGATTCCTTCACGACATCGGAAAAGCCATTGACCGCGAGGTTGAAGGTAGCCACGTTGAAATCGGTATGGAATTGGCACGTAAGTACAAGGAACATCCAGTTGTGGTCAATACGATTGCTAGTCACCACGGAGATGTTGAAGCTGAGAGCGTCATTGCAGTTATCGTTGCTGCAGCAGATGCCTTGAGCGCAGCTCGTCCAGGTGCTCGTAGTGAGTCTCTTGAAAGCTACATCAAGCGTCTCCATGATTTGGAAGAAATTGCGAACGGCTTTGAAGGGGTACAAAATAGCTTTGCCCTTCAAGCAGGACGTGAAATTCGTATCATGGTCAATCCAGGAAAAATCAAGGACGACAAAGTCACAATCTTAGCTCACAAAGTTCGTGAGAAAATTGAAAACAATCTCGATTACCCAGGAAATATCAAGATAACCGTGATTCGTGAGCTTCGTGCAGTAGATTATGCTAAATAATAAAAAACTGAGGTCAGTGAAATCTGACTTCAGTTTTTTTGAAGTACGACGGGCATGTGGTGCATCTGAGGTGTAATACTCTTCGAAAATCTCTTCAAACCACGTCAACGTCGCCTTGCCGTACTCAAGTACAGCCTGCGGCTAG
>NZ_VMML01000062.1:0-16319 GCF_013277175.1 Streptococcus sp. 3167
GCTCAAAACACTGTTTTGAGGTTGTGGATAAAATTGACGAAGTCAGCTCAAAACACTGTTTTGAGGTTGTGGATGGAACTGACGAAGTCAGCTTAAAACACTGTTTTGAGGTTGTGGATAGAACTGACGAAGTCAGTAACCATACCTACGGCAAGGCGACGTTGACGTGGTTTGAAGAGATTTTCGAAGAGTATGAGTTTATTTTTTACCTGACTTGTCCATATTCCAGAAGTCTGTCACGGCTCCGCGTGAAGCAGATGATACGATGTGGGCATATTTACCGAGGACACCACGGCTATAAAGTGGTGGCAAGGTTGTTTCTGCCTTGCGTTTTTCAAGTTCTTCTTCGGATACGGCCATGGAAATTTCTTTGGTATCTTGGTCAACCGTAACGATATCGCCTGTACGAAGATAGGCAATTGGTCCACCATCCTGAGCTTCAGGAGCGATATGTCCAACAACCAGACCATAAGTACCACCAGAGAAACGTCCATCCGTCAAGAGGGCCACCTTGTCTCCTTGACCTTTACCAACGATCATTGAAGAAAGGGACAGCATCTCAGGCATACCAGGACCACCCTTAGGTCCAACGAAACGAACAACGACTACATCGCCATCAACGATTTCATCTGTCAAAACAGCCTGAATGGCATCTTCTTCTGAGTCAAAGACCTTAGCTGGCCCAACGTGACGACGCACTTTAACACCTGATACCTTGGCAACTGCACCGTCAGGAGCAAGGTTTCCGTTCAAGATGATAAGCGGACCGTCCGCACGTTTTGGATTTTCAAGTGGCATGATAACTTTTTGACCTGGTGTGAGGTCTGCAAAGTCAGCCAAGTTCTCAGCAACTGTCTTACCAGTACATGTGATGCGATCTCCATGAAGGAATCCATTTGCCAACAAGTACTTCATAACCGCAGGGACACCACCGACTTCGTAGAGGTCTTGGAAGACATACTGACCAGATGGTTTCAAGTCGGCCAAGTGAGGCACACGCTCTTGGATCGTATTGAAGTCCTCAAGTGACAAGTCAACATTGGCAGCATGGGCAATGGCAAGCAAGTGAAGAGTGGCGTTTGTAGAACCACCGAGAGCCATCGTCACAGTGATGGCATCTTCAAAGGCTTCACGAGTCAAGATATCTGATGGTTTGAGACCAAGCTCCAACATCTTAACAACAGCACGTCCTGCTGCTTCGATATCTTCTTTCTTATCAGCTGATTCAGCTGGGTGAGATGAAGAACCTGGCAAACTCATACCCAAAACTTCGATAGCAGTCGCCATGGTATTAGCAGTATACATACCACCACAGCCACCAGGGCCAGGGCAGGCATTACATTCAAGACGTTTCACGTCCTCAGCTGTCATGTCACCGTGGTTCCATTTTCCGATACCCTCAAAGACAGAAACCAAGTCAATGTCTTTGCCATCAAGATTTCCCGGTGCAATCGTTCCACCATAGGCAAAGACTGCAGGGATATCCATATTGGCAATGGCAATCATAGATCCAGGCATGTTCTTGTCACAGCCACCGATAGCGACGAAGGCATCCACGTTGTGACCACTCATAGCCGCCTCGATGGAGTCCGCGATGATGTCACGAGATGTTAGAGAGAAACGCATACCAGGCGTTCCCATAGCGATCCCGTCTGCTACGGTAATAGTTCCAAACTGTACAGGCCAAGCGCCTGCAGATTTGACACCTTCTTTAGCCAGTTTCCCGAAATCATGCAAGTGAATGTTACATGGTGTATTTTCCGCCCAAGTCGAAATCACTCCCACAATCGGTGTTTCAAAGTCCTTATCTGTCATACCAGTCGCACGAAGCATAGCACGGTTTGGTGATTTTACCATACTGTCATAAATGCTACTGCGGTGACGTTTATCTAATTCAGTCATTTGTTCCCTCCCATTTCAGTTTTTACTATTATAGCACATTTTAAAGGCAATGAACAGAAGAAAATTCTTGAATTTTCAGAAAATTCTATATACATATGAAATATTTAAAACTAAAAACAACAAAGCGGATTAGGGCACTTTCTGATGACCAGAATATGCTTTTTAATCCGCTTTCTTTAAATAACGTACTGTAATTGTTACAAAAATTCTTTCAGAACAGTGTATTCAACATCTATCTTGCATTATAAATTTCTAGAACTTTCTCTTTTATATTCGATTCACTCAAACCATACTCATTAAGAAGATAATCCACTTTCCCTACTTGACCGAATCTTTCTTGAACACCCATCCGATGAATTTTTGTTATTCCATCATCAGAGAATAATTCACATAAAGCACTGCCAATTCCACCTATCTGATTGTGGTTTTCTACAGTAAATATAGTTTTTCCACTTAACATTGTTTTTATCTGTTCTGGTATCGGTTTGATTCTAAATAAATCTATCACACCTACTGAATAACCTAATTTAGACAGTTCATCTGCAACTCGAATACTTGGAGCAACCATTATGCCAGAAGCAACGATTACAAGATCTTCCCCGTGTCTTAACTCAATGTAGCCTTTAGAAAAATCTTCTCCACCTTGATAGACAGCCTCTGGAGCTTTTCGAATTGTTCGAATATATTTTAGTCCTTTTAATTCTAATGTCTGGTTCAAGATTTCACGAAATTGGATATCATCAGTTGCTTCGAAAATGATCGATTTAGGAATTAAACGTAACAATCCAATTTCTTCAAATGGCATATATGTCCCACCATTCATTTCCGCAGTTACTCCTGCATCTGATCCAATAACAGTGGCATCCAATTGTGCGTATCCAAGAGAAATAAATAATTGATCAAATACTCTTCGTGAAGCAAAAGGGCCAAATGTATGAAGATAAGGTCTAAACCCCTGAATAGACAAGCCTGCTGCAAGGCCGACCATTTCTGCTTCCATAATCCCAACATTCACATAACGGTCTCCAAAGTCCTTTTCAAGATTATGAGTAGCCATCGAACTTGACAAATCGGCTTCTAAGACTACTATATCAGAATCACTTTGATTAGCCTCTAAAAGGAAGTCTCTATATACATGCCGTAATTCTTTCGTGCTTCTCATCATTCTGTTTCCTCCAATTCCTGACTTAATCTTTCTACAACTGAAGTTAACATTTGTTTCTCCTCTACAGTAGGGCGAAGATGATGATTGGATTTCATTTCTTCCAGCTCTTGAACCCCTTGACCTTTAATAGTATCTAATACAATGCACTTAGGTGATGAATTATTTGACTGTTTTAATTGGACAATCCCTTCATAAATTTCTCTAATATCTGAACCCTTGACCCTAATGGATTCAAATCCAAATGCTGAAAATTTTTCTACGAAGTCACCTGGATTACAAATATCCTTTGTAAAACCATCTAATTGTTTTTTGTTATCATCAACAAATACAATTAAGTTGGATAACTGTTGCTGAGAAGCAAACTGTATAGCCTCCCAACATTGTCCCTCATTTAACTCACCATCTCCAACAATAGCATAGGTATAAAAGGGACTTTTTCTTATTCTCTGACCATATGCAAGTCCGGTTGCAACACTAATTCCCTGTCCTAAAGAGCCAGTTGTCATATCTATGCCCGGCGTTAGATTTCTATCAGGATGAGACGGTAATTTGGTTCCATTTGTATTTAAAGAATATAAGAATTCTTTGTCAAAGAAACCATTCAAATAGAGTGTACTGTATAGAGCTGGTCCTCCGTGACCTTTTGATAATATGAAATAATCTCTATCTCGTGCTGCAAATATTTCTGGAGTCATTGGCATTATTTCACCATAAAGCACTGCTAGAACTTCTACGATAGACAGACTTCCTCCGTAATGTCCGAATCCAAGATGATTCAATGTTCTAAGAGTATTTAATCGGATGTTAGTCGCAAATTTTCTTAACTCATCTTCTCTATTTTCACTTAAAATCATCCCTTACTCCTCCTTTGCAGATGGCTTTTTAATAAAGGATACTCCAAACATAACTGCTAGAATAAGAACAAGACCAATCACAATGCCTGCTTGTGAACCAAATTGATTTAACATTCCTAAAATAATTCCTGATAGACCAAAATCTGCATCTGAGAAAGTTGATCCTTGGAAACCAAGTCCTCCCAAAACTGGCATTAAAAAGACTGGAAGAAAACTGATTAAAATACCTTGTAAAAATGCTCCAATAGTGGCTCCACGAACACCACCAGATGCATTCCCAATGACACCTGCAGTCGCTCCACAGAAGAAATGAGGCACAACGCCTGGTAAGATAACAACCGTTCCTGAAGCAATCATAATTGCCATACTTACTAAACCACCAATAAAACTAGAGATAAATCCAATTAGAACTGCATTGGGTGCATAAGTATAAACAATCGGACAATCCAAAGCAGGTTTTGAATTAGGTACAAGACGCTCTGAAATACCTTTAAAGGCTGGAACAATTTCACCCAAAATAAGGCGAACACCTGCTAAAATAACAAATACCCCTGCTGCAAATTGACCTGCTAATTGTAAAGCATAAACTAGACCACTTGTACCACTACTGATTTCTTTTTCTATATATTCTGACCCTGCAAAGATAGCTACAATAATGTAAATAACTGCCATGGATAAAGTAATACTAACAGTGCTATCACGTAAAAAAGCTAAACTCTTTGGAAATTTAATGTCCTCTGTTGATTTTGATTTGTCACCGATAAGGCTACCAGTAAAACCACTCAACCAATATCCCAAAGAACTGAAATGACCTAAAGCCACCTTGTCATTTCCAGTTAATTGAACCATATATTTTTGCACAAATGCTGGGGAAATACTCATAATAATACCGAGTGCTAATCCTCCTAGTAAGATAAGAGGCAAGCTAGTAAAGCCAGCAACTGATAAAATGACCGCAATCATACATGCCATATATAGAGTGTGGTGCCCTGTTAAAAAAATATATTTAAATCGAGTAAAACGAGCGATTAAGATATTGAACACCATGCCTGCAAACATAATCATTGCAGTAGCTGAGCCATATGTTGTTAAAGCTACAGCTACAATTGCTTCATTATTCGGCACAACGCCAGATAAATGAAAAGCATGCTCAAACATGGTACCAAATGGATTTAAAGAATTTTGTACAATTCCTGCACCACCAGATACAACTAAGAAACCAACAAAGGTCTTAATTCCACCTTTAATAATATCAGGTAATTTCTTCTTCTGAAGAACTAATCCTAAAATTGCAATTAAAGCTACTAAAATAGCTGGTGTACTAACAATATCCAATATGAACTTCATCATGACGCTAGCCTCCTATATAAGTCCTTTTTCTTCACAAAGTTTAGTAATTAATTCTCGTAGTTCATCCATATCAATAATACTATTTAAGATACGAACATCTCCAAGATGACTAGCTGAATCAGCTAGATCACGACCAACAATCCAAATATCAGCTGCATTTGGATCTGCTCCACCTAAATCATAATGTTCAACTTCTACATCTGAAACATTCAAATCACTCAATACAGATTCAATATTCATCTGTACCATAAAACTTGAACCTAATCCTGAACCACAAGCTGTACCAATTTTTAACATTATCTAATCCTCCTGTTTAATTATCATTTTAATGTCATCATAGTTTTTTGATGATATTAAAGTTTGAACATGATTTTTATCTCTTAAAATTGTTGTTAAATGTGACAAAGCCTTTAAATGACTCTCATTATCAATGGCTGCAATACAAATCAACAATCTTACCTCTTGTTCTGGATTATCCAATAAATAAATCGGTTCTTCCAAAACTAACATTGACATTCCTATTTCATTCACACCTTCATCTGGCCGAGCGTGAGGAATTGCTACTCCCTTCCCTAAATTAATAAAAGGCCCAAACTCTTCTACTTTTTGAATCATTGCCTCAGGGTAGTTCTCAGTTATCTTATCTTGATCCAAAAGCGGTTTAGCTGCTAAACGAATCGCCTCCTTCCATCCTAATTTTTGCGAACTAACCTGATAGGTTTCTTTGGTAATAAGTTGTTCTAGCACTGGTACAATTTCCTTTCGATCATTTTTTTGATAAAGATAATTCTTTAACGCCAATCTTAATTCCAATTCTTGTGTAATAATTCCATATTTTTTGACAATATTCAGGATTTGTTCAATCTCAAAATCCCCATACTCTAAATTCGGAAAATCTTTTAACACTAGTTCTACTAGTTGTATTGCTTGCTCTTCAGTCATCATAACCGAAACTAGATAATTTGGCTTTTCTGTCTCCACCTTTATGGTAGAAAAAACCATATCATAGTCACTACTAGCTTTCACCTGTAAATCATCAATCTTTAAGGTTCCTATAAACTCAATTTGAGGAAATAATGCTAATAGATTCTCTTTTAACATCAATGAAGAACTAACACCATTAGGACAAATGATTGCTGCTTTATACCATTTTTGAGGCAAAGTATCTGCTTTCTTTAAATAACCTCCGAAATGGATAACAAAATATGCTGTTTCACTATCAGGTATGGGATTGTCAATAGCGTCCATCAAGGGCATCAAAGAATCTTTGACTAATTCAAATAAATCAGGATAATGTTCTTTAACATGCAATACATATTCATTTGAACTAGGTAGGCCGAACTTTAATCTATAGTAAGCCGGTATAAGGTGGCGGCGAAGATTTTCTCTCAATCCTTCCCTTTGTTTAAAATGTAACAAAGAAATATCTTCCATTCTACTTATAATAGCCTCTGTTAATTGATTAAAGTAAACCGGAGCAACATCTACTTCACCTTCAAAGCAACTTGATAATAAAACGGTGATATAGCGATAATCATCCTCAGAAAACACCGTATCTATAATTCCCAAATCAACCACTGTATCCAATAAAATAGTGGTTATATCTTGAATAACAGGAGATACTAATGTCTCTGAAAGACATACTCTTTCAACATCCCTTTGATACCTACACAGAATGAATACTAAACCGAAAAGGTAAACTTTTAATTGATTAACAATAGGTACTAGCTGTAGCTTCTCATAATAATCTTTAACTACCTGATTTATCAAATCATAAGTTAATGAATACCCCCAACTGGATAAAACATAATCCAAACCCCAAATCCCTATGGAGGATTCCAGCAACTCACTAACCATTTGAAAAGCTAAGCGGTGCTTATTCCACTCTGAACCGTGTAAAGTATAACCTTTTGCTCTACTGTACCCTAGCTCCAAATCATTATCTAACATAATCTTTCTTAATGATTGAATATCAGATAAGGTTGTATTCTTACTTACTTTCAAAAAGTCTTGGTAATGATTATTCGATATAAAATCTAATCGGCAAAAAGTGTAAAGATAGATTAAAGCTAAGCGAGTCGACTTTGGTAAAACCAATTCATCCGACTTAATAATATCTGTCAAAGACTGCTTCGTACGATTTGATAAACTATAGCGACCTTGTTTTTTATCCAGCACTATCCCTTTATTAGCTAGATAAGGCACTAAATAATCTATTCCTTCTTTGACTTCCTTTATAGGTAAGCTCACCTTAACAGATAATTCATATAATGATAACTCACAATGATCCATCAAAGTCATCAAAATAACTAGTGCTCTATAATCAAACATTTCTCTTCCTTTCTAACTACAATTATAGTGTAAAAGTTATAAGAATAAAAGAGTATTTGAGCACAATATAATCTCACCTTTTAAAAGAAATTATTGGGCTGAAAGTTTTTAGTGATTATTTTCAACTTTCTATTGACTTTTAAAAACAAAGTGATATCATTTAGATATCAAATAATGGGAATGGTTGAAACGACACTGGAACGGCTCAATGAAGGGGAATTGGTAGAGATTGACGAAGAACGAAAAGCTGCCATGGTTTCAAATCTCCTTGTCGTTCTTTGTGGCAATCATGATGCACAACCAATTGTCAACACGGGAAGTCTTTACTAAAGATGGTTGAAGCTAAAAAAAGCAGATCCCCCTTCGACTCTCAACAAAGTTATACGCTGCACTCACATCATGGGCAGAAGATGACTTTCGTTCAGTCAATGGGCAAATCGAATATCTCCTCACAGAATGTGTCAAACAACGGAAGAAAGACGGAAAATACGTATCAGAAACCATTGACGAACCATTTGAGATTGATATTTAACACCTTCTCCTGTCTGCCGTGCCGAATAGGAGAATTTTTTCATCTTTTTTTGTCAAGTAACTTTACTTTACAAAAAAGTTTTGATATACTATTAAAGTTGATGAAAATCAAACCTAACTGAATTATATCTTAAAAGGAGAAATTAAAATGGCAGTACCTGCACGTCGCACTTCAAAAGCGAAGAAAAACAAACGTCGTACACACTACAAAGTAACAGCTCCATCTGTAAACTTTGACGAAACTACTGGAGATTACTCACGTTCTCACCGTGTATCACTTAAAGGATACTACAAAGGACGTAAAATCGCTAAAGCTGCATCAGCTGAATAATAGAAGGGAGATACCATGCGCGTAAATATTACACTTGAACACAAAGAATCTGGTGAACGCTTGTACCTTACTTCTAAAAACAAACGTAACACTCCAGACCGTCTTCAATTGAAGAAATACTCACCAAAACTTCGCAAACACGTTGTGTTTACAGAAGTGAAGTAAGCATTCAATACGAATCAATACAGAAGAAAAACGCTGATTCAAGCGTTTTTTCTTTTTGTTAATTTCAGTACATTGCAATGAGAATCATTCGAATGACTACATTATTGATAATATTTGTTAAGCCATCAAAAGTAATTAACATTTCATAACGAGTAATCCTATTTAAACTCGTCTCGCTATCTATTTTTTCTTATCTCTGTGTTATAATGAAATAAAACAAACATTTATATTCCGTTTTTAGCATCTCATTAAAATTGTTCAACATTAATCCTTTCAATCTATACTTAATGAAGATACACACTTTTAATCAAACTTAAACTCTAAAAATATTTACATTACTATTTTAAAAAATATCATAAAATCAAAGATTTAAATTGACAATCCAGTTTACTTTTTTACTTGATTTTCATATACTTGTCAATATACCTTAGAAATATAATTCAAGTACAGGTTATAGTCACTCACTACATTGGCTTTCTATAATAAAAATATTGAGAAAAAATTTTAATAGGAATTATAAACATGAATAATACATTTAAAAACATACCTAAACCCTATTTACCAGAAAAACTTCCATTTGACTATACTTCAATATATACAGATCCACAAATAATTAGATTAGTTTCTAAAGCAGGTATAGCTATTGGAACCTATGAAGGATTTTTAGCATCTATTATCAATCCAATGCTACTAATTTCACCATTGCTCAGCCAAGAAGCCGTCCTTTCCTCAAAACTTGAAGGTACTCATGCAACTCTAGAAGACCTACTAAATTACGAAGCAGGTAATAAGGTTGATATAGAACGTGATGAACTACATGAAATTATTAATTATCGAAAAGCACTTTTTTATGCTCTCGAAAATATTACTACAATTAATGACAATAACTCTAGAGGGTTACCATTATCTAATAGAATAATAAAAGAGATGCATAAAATTCTATTGGATAACGTTAGAGGAAGCAGCAAGAATCCAGGAAATTTTAAAAGAACTCAAAATTACATTGGAAGTAGAGCAACTATCTCTTACACACCAGTTCCGCCAGAACAAACTACGGAGTATATGTCCAATTTAGAACAATATATGCATCATGATGATTTAGACTTATTAGTTCAATCAGCTATTGTACATGCTCAATTTGAAATGATTCATCCATTCGAAGATGGTAATGGTCGAATAGGAAGATTGTTAATCCCACTGTTTCTTTACTACCAAGAATTGCTATCTTATCCTACATTTTACATGAGTTCATATTTTGAAAGTGATCGATCACTATATATCTCTCATTTATCAAACATCTCTAAAAATAATAACTGGAAAGATTGGTTTAAATACTATTTGGAAGGAGTAATTTTCTCAGCAGAAGAGAGTACAAAAAAGGCACAGGATATCTTAAATCTTTATAATAAGATGAAAGAAGAAATAATACCAAAATTGAATTCTGTCTCTGGTATTCAACTTCTTGATTTCATTTTCTCTTCTCCAATTTTTAAAGCAAAACAAGTCAGCAAACACCTCAGTATCTCTGAACGTACTGTATATACATTATTAAATAAATTAATTGATGAAGAATTTCTTTCAACAGACTCTGCTCAAAGAAATCGTACTTACTTTTGTCCACACCTGCTAAGAATAGTTCAATAATTTTATATTGAAGCTCATCTTCGTTTTGCTTCACTTCTACTTTCTTTCGTGAAGTAAAAACGGNNCCGTTTTTACTTCACGAAAATAATACACACTTTACTTATTTTGTTTTAGAAAAATAACATCACTTCTCAAAAAGTTAGTCATTATCTTTATGTTAAGGATTAAATTCTGTATTTGATAGGACTGAATCCTTTTAGTTTAGTTCTAATTCGATTTTTACTTAAATAATCAATAACAAAAATGACAATAGATTTTCTACTGTCATTTTATTTTTCTAAATTTTTAGCAGAGTATTCTCACAAGTCTCTAAATCTCTTTCAACTTTTCGAGATAGGCGGTTAATTCTGCTTGGGCTTCTGGTGTTGTGCCTACTAGTTGGCTGCGCATGTGTGCGAGTCTGGCTTCTACCTCTCCAATCTCTTTATCAATCTCTGCGAGCTGGTCTGCGAGGTCGGCTAGAGGAACAACGGGTTCTTCCTCAAAGGTATCGACATAGCGTGGAATGTTGAGGTTATAGTCATTTTCGACAATTTCTTCAAAGCTGGCTAGATGAGCAAACTTCTCGACATTCTCGCGTTTTTGATAGGTCTCCAAAATCTTGGCAATATGGTCTTCGGTCATATTGTTTTGATTTTTCCCTTTTTCAAACTCTTTTGAGGCATCGATAAAGAAGACATCCTTATTGGTGCGATTCTTTTTAAGGATGATAATAGTTGTCGGAATAGAGGTATTGTAGAAGATATTTGCTGGCAAGCCGATAACTGTATCAATAGCGCCTTCTTCTAGCAGGTGCTGGCGAATCTTCTGCTCGGCTGCTCCTCGGAAAAGGACTCCGTGGGGAAGGACAATGGCCATGACCCCATTATGCTTGAGGTGGTAAAAGCCGTGAAGAAGGAAGGCAAAATCTGCTTTTGACTTAGGTGCAAGAACTCCATAACTTGAAAAGCGAGGATCTTGCAGGAAGCCACTATCTGCTGACCACTTCAGTGAATAGGGTGGGTTCATCAAAACCCCATCAAAGTCTGTTGGCTCGGTAGTCGGCCAATCTTCATCTAGGGTATCGTGGTTACTGAGGTGATAGTTCTCAATCGCGACCCCATGAAGCATCATATTCATGCGAGCAAGGTTGAAGGTCGAAGTAATCAACTCTTGACCGTAGTAAGAAATCGTCGAAGCTTCCTTACTATAGCGCTTGGCATTGAGCAAGAGAGAACCAGACCCCATGGTCGGGTCGTAAACCGACATCCCCTTTTGATGCTCACGCCCTGCAAAGACAATCTGAGTCATGAGGTGAGAGACTGCTTGAGGTGTATAGAACTCTCCAGCCTTTTTCCCAGAATCACTAGCAAACTGGCCAATCAAGTACTCATAAGCATCACCCAAGATATCACCAGCATGACTAGACACATTGAGGTCGTTGAGCTGTTTCATAACCTCAGAGATGGTCTTGTTTTGCTTTTGTGGAGTATTACCTAGCTTTTTCGCATAGAGGTCGATATCTTCGAAGAGATTTTCAAATTTTTCATTGGCCTGCTCGATATCACGGAAACTTTGGGCTAGGGATTCTAGCTGGAAGGTTCCTTCATGGATAGACTGGACCAGCTTGGTAAAGGTCAGAGAAGGCTCAATCACATAGCCTAGCTCGTCATTTAAGACCTCGATGAGGTCTTCACGGACATCTGCATCCGCAAAGTTTTCCTCGTAGAGAAGCTGGGCTTGCTGGAAGGACTCAAAGGTCTCGTCCAAGTTATCACAGACGGCTTGGAGGATGTTGTCGGATAGGTACTTGTAGAAAATCAAGCCCAAGAGGTAGGACTTGTATTCATTAGCTTCCATCTGGCCACGCAGGATATCTGCCGCATTCCAGAGGGATTGGTAGAGTTCTCTTGATAAATCTGTTTGTGACATAGGGTCTCCTATCAATTTCTACTTTCATTCGTTTAGTGTAGCTTTCTGAGGTCTTTGTATCTTAGATAATCGAACACGACCTAAAAGCTGGGTAAAAAAGATAAACTGTCTGGTCTTCATCGAATACTGTCCCAGTTTCCTATTTTTACTGGGCTTTTGACGGTCTTTGTATCTTAGATAAACATTTTTCTGAGTAGGGTTTGTTTGCTTTCTTTGAGCTGGTTGACTTTTTCCTCTTGCTTGGCAATGGCCTTGTCTAGGTCTTGGAAGAAAGAACCGATAGCTTCTTGTTCAGGGAGAGAGGGAACGAAGACGGTAAATGACTGAATTGTTGGCAATCTTAGCGAATCAACCGTTGCCTTTACTGTATTCCTCATAGCATGCTGTTTAAAATCTTTTTTCATCTGCTGTAGTACAAACTTAGCGTTAACATCTGTAAAGTTAGAGATTTTATAAACACGTTGATGAACATCGAATTTCCCATTTACATAATGAAAAATTTCTCCTAATCTTCCTTCTCCAGGTATTAAGATAGCCTCTCCATCAAAAGAATATGAATTAATTCGTTTTACTTCTTCTGAACGAATGTAAAATGGATATAATCCATTCTCAACAGAATCTTGAACATCTCTACCACCAGTTTTTATATTCGTAACTTCCCCCAACTTCACTTCCTTCCAGTCATTTTCAAATCCTGCGAAGCGAAGGGCTGGTTTGGTTTGTCCTTTGGCTGGGAAGAGGAGTTTGAGGTAGGTTTTCTTCTGCTCTTTGAGCACCTCTAACTTACGCTGTTGAAGGCTAATGAGCTGGTCAATATCTTGGAAGAAAGTTGATAGAATAGAAATCTCTCTAAAATCATTAGGGATAACTAAACTAATCTCTGACATTACATTATTCATTAATTTCGGGTTGCCAACTTTTGAAACATATTTCCAAGCTTCGTTATTTAATATTTCTGCAATCACTTTATTAGCAAAACCTTCATCAGACAGTAAAACACCGTTCACATTTGTACTATAAAATTTTCCTTCCCTGTAATTTACCGTTCCAGCATTTGCTCCATCAGTTGTCCAAGTTATTGCTGTTTCAAATAGATATTTATCATAATAGCCTAATAACCCTTCATTTTTGGTTTGAGAAGAATATACAGGATATTTATAAGTATCTGTTTTTTCTTCTGATATCTGCGTTGTTGCTAGTACTTGTCCCCTAGTAACTCTAAAAATATCTGAGACTTTCACTTCCTTCCACTCATCTTCAAATCCTACAAATCGATAACTTGGTTGTTTTATCATATTACTCCTCCAACTATTTCATCTTTATTTGTATCTATAAATTGCAATTGATAAGCTTTATGAGCACCCCATGCCTTAAGTATTTTCTTAATAGTATATTCATACTTCTTATCAAACTGGTCTACATAAATGCTCACATTCGGTGCCTGTTTAAAGATTTCTTTAAAGTACGGAGCATCCACTCCATTCTCATCCCGAATACCAAAACCAATGAAGTAGATTTCTTTGATAGAACTTAAATTTTTGAAAAGGGATTCGTGCTTTCTAAGTTGCTGATGGACGGGCTTTCTAGTCAAATAAACTAAATTATGAAGAAAGTCACGTACCTCAGTTGGGTTATTTTGTCTAAATTTATCATAAGAATCCATTTCACGATTATGTCCAAATATTAGTTTATCTTCAGAAATACTTCCATGTATATGACATATTTGTTCAGAATTTATACCGTAGAAATCCTCTAATAACATACTATAATTAAAAGTTAAAAAGTAGGCATTTTTATTGTGTTCAACAGATTTCTTTCGTTTTAGTTTTTTTAGATTAGTAGGCATATTATCCCAATCAAGAATAAAACATTGAACCCATTCCCTAAATAAGTTTTCAATGTCTGCTCTTAGAAATTTTTCAAGAATCGTTGCCAGTTCCTCAGAATATGTTTCTAAATTTTCCAAGACACAAGATGGCGGTATAATTTTCACCTCATTTATCCAACCTAAATCACGCTCCAACTGAGACCAAAAATTTTCTAATCTCATTAATTGCATCATATGTCGATAAATAAATTGATACCGTTCATGTTTATCTAACTGACCATTTCTAATTTTAGGCAGAGAATATCCATATATGTCTCTCAACTCATCTTCATTAACATATCGATGTTGTTCTTGAATTTCAATATCCTTTTCCCTAAAAAAGTCGCAAATTCCCTTTGATGTTTGCAACGACTCTAACAACTCATCTTTCCCATAAGCCTGCTGATAAACAAACTTCTTGAAATATAGATAATTCGTCTTCAAATCATGCGCCATATCAAAACCATTTCCGATAATAAATAATTTCTCCACTCTATCCCCCCTTTCTATTACTCCATTTTCTTATTTCTACACTTTAGGTTTTCTCTTTTTGATTTCTATTCTTCAATTTTACCTATTTTTACACTTTAGGATTGCCATCTATCATTTCTATTGTTCAATTTTGGCCATTTTTGCACTTTAGATAGGAAACTATGCTATTCTATTCTTCAATTTTGCCTATTTTGAAACAATAGATAGGCTTATTTGTGATATAATGTTAAAAAACGTTGAAATGCGAGGATGACTACATATGAACTATAGAGAACTTAGAAAAATCTACTACAGTCATCGTGACCAGTATGAGGAAGAGTATCAACTACGCTTACAAGGATACAGTTCCATTAGAACATCTCTTTATCCTCATTTAATGCAACGCGATACTGTCAAAACAAGTCAATACCCTTTATTTGTAACCCTACATCTAGGGATTTCCCAACTGATGGAAACTATTTCACAGCAGTCTCAACGAATTAGTGAAATAGCTGATACCCTCCCTAAGATTGCCCACGATCAGTTTTATAAAGAACAGCTCTACCAATCGATTATTTCCACAAATGAAATCGAAGGTATCCATACAACTCGTAAAGAGTTGGTCGATGTGGAGAAACTCCTAGAGGAAGACCCCTATAAGACCGAACAAATCAAACATCTTTCCACCTTGCGAATGTACCAACAAATCCTTAAGGATGAATTTCTCCAAATCCAATCTCTTGAAGATATCAGAGGGATTTATGACCAATTAACACAAGGAGAAATCTCGCCAGAGGATGAACTCGATGGAGAGTTTTTTAGACAGAAATCGGTCTTTATCCAAGACGACAAGACTGGCAAAGTCATCTATATCCCACCTCAAAAGGAGGAACAGATTCAGGTCATGCTGACAGAGTGGATTCGTTTTATAAACGACCATTCTATCCCAAACCTTGTCAAGGCTTGTGCTGGACACTATTTTTTTGAAAATATACATCCCTTCTATGACGGTAACGGTCGGACAGGACGCTATATCCTTGCCAAGTACTTGTCTAGAAAACTCGATAAATTTTCAGGGTTAGTTTTGTCCCAACAAATCAATCACCATAAGCAAGACTATTATAAGGCTTTTAGGAATACTGGCGATCATCTCAACCGTGCCGATGCTACCTTCTTCGTTGAAACCTTGTTGACTTTTATCAAGGAAGGACAGGAAAATATTATCCAAACCCTCCTTGAAAAACAAGAGCAACTGAATCGCTATAAAGTTAAGATAGAGCAGACAGAAGGGCTGGAGGAAGTCGAGAAATACATCTTGTTTCTACTCGCTCAGTCCAAGCTCTTTGTTGATGATAAGAGAGATGGTATAGAAGATAGAAGCATCATCCAACTGGCCAATCAGTCCAACCATCATTACTCTAAGAAAAAGGTCAAGGATGCTTTCTTGCATCTTGAAGATAGGGGAATTTTGACCCTAATTGGTCGAAAACCTTCCCAACATTATCTTTCTGACTATTTTTAATACTCAATGAAAATCAAAGAGCAAACTAGGAAACTAGCTGCAGGCTGCTCAAAACACTGTTTTGAGGTTGCAGATGGAAGCTGACGTGGTTTGAATTTGATTTTCGAAGAGTATTATAGTCCCATTAAACGATAAGCCTGATCACGGAGATCCTTATCTGTTTCAAATAGACCACGAGCTACTGTCGTCAAGGTTGCAGTGCCTGGTTTTCTGACACCACGCATACTCATACACATATGTTCTGCTTCAATGACAACAAAGGCTCCCTTACCACC